>CACYCG010000124.1 GCA_902772855.1 uncultured Ruminococcus sp. | reverse complement strand
CGCCAGCGTGACGCTGGACCCGGGATTTTCAGGCGTCCTTCTTCTGACAGCCTTCTGCAAATAATCCCAGAAATATTTTACACCAACTTTTTCAGCGGAAGTGTGACGCTGGACCCGGGATTCCCAGCCATCTTCTGCTATCAATAGTCCTGCAAATGTTTCAGAAATGATTTGCCGCTGCGTCCTCTCTTCAGGACTCCCTTCCAAAAGACCTGCACTTAAAAAAATAGAGAGAAGAAGCTGCCGGAGGCAGCCGGAGAAAACTTCGGTGATCCCACCGGCATCTCCATCATGCAAAATCCATAAAACCGGATTCTTTCCGCACATTATTTCACGCAAAATAGCAGAACCTGTTTTTTTGTCTTGATTTGAAGGGAAAAAGCCGTTATAATGAAGAAAAAAAGAAGGAGTCTGATATTATGTCTAATGTTTCTCCTGCTCAAAACAGTAATTCCCCGGCGAAGATCATCGCAATGGTTGTCATGTTTATTTTCTCCTTTACGATGGGGATTATCGGTCTGGCGTTTCTGCTCATTACTCTGGTGATGGGGGCTATGGTAAACCAGGCAAAAACATATGACCCCGTCGTGGCAGAAGTGGTTTCTTCCCGGTTGGAGGATAACGGAGATGATTACAACACCATCACCACCGTCCGGTATACGGATAAGGAAGGGGAAGTTCATACTACGGACATTACGGCTGATGTTTCCACCAGCAAGGTGACCATTTACTGCAATCCCAAAAACTACAATGAAGTCATTTATATTGACGATCTGGAGAGCTCCGAAAAAATCGTTCCAATCTTCCAAGTGGTTTCTATTGTCATGCTGTCGATTGGCGGGCTCTTCCTGATCATTGCCATTGTTCTGGCTGTGCTGGTAGCCAAAAGAAAAAAATCGGCTGCTGCGCAGTCTGCCACGATATATTGAACAAATCATTCTGTGTTTCAAAGCCTGCCCGGTCACGGCGGGCTTTTTTCTATAGCCAATGCGCCTGAGGCGGCTCGCCGGTTGGTGTAAAAGAACTCTGGAATTATTTGCGGAACTTCGACAGAAGAGCTGCGCCTGAAAAACATGGATGTGCCCTACGGGCGCATCACGCTGCTTGCAAAACTGTCGGCGTCTTCTTCAGGTGCAAGTCCAGGAAGGGGAGCTGGGAGAACTCCCCCAGATATGGGTGCAGCGTCACGCTGCCGCTCGATGGCAGATGCCGGTTGACAAATCATCCGGGCCATGGTATGGTTATGGTATCAGAGCGATGCGAAAGACAGGAGTTGATTCGGGTGAAAATGGGTTTTCCGGAATTGCTGTGCGTTTTCATGATCGCTGCGATGATGCTGGCCCTGTCTGTCAGAGAACGAAACAACAAACCTATTCAGCCGGACGATCCGGAAGAAGCGGAAGACTACGATGAGCCTGACGAAAAGGAATGATTCTCATCTACATCCAAAAGGGACAAACTGACTGCATAGTCTGCAATCGGTCTGTCCCTTTTCGTTTACTCCTGTTTCTGCGGCAAGCGGCTTTTGCGCGCCGGTTTCGTCAGGTCTCGTTCAAAAGGTTCTCTGCTATCATCCGCAGCACCGTCCGGTTTGTCGGGAACGGCGCCGTGCGTAATTTGGCAGGATTCGCAAGAAGCGATTCCACAGCGCTTTCCAACAGGTTTTTCGGCACTTCGGGAATCCCGTACAAAGCCCGATACCATTCCCGGAACTCCTGCAAGCTGGAAAAACCAGCCTGCTGCAGCACGCCCCGGCAGGATCTTTCACCGGCCTCCTGTAAAAAACCAACCGTAAAATACCCCACCGCCTTTCCATGCGGGATGTGGAGATGATAGGTGAGCGCATAGCTCAGTGCGTGCGGAATACCGGTGCCGGTCTGGGCGATCGCCATCCCCGCCATAGCGGAAGCGTTCATCATTTGCTGAAAGCAGCCTGCATCGGCTTCTGCGGTTTCCAGAACCGAACGGTTTTCCTGCCACAGCCGCAGCCCTTCCCGGGCATACATCCGGCTGAAATCGTCCGCCTGTGTGTTCAGATAGCTTTCCACACAATGGGTAAAAGCATCCAGCGCCGTATGCCGCAGCACCGATAACGGCGCAGAGGACAGGTACGCTCCGTCTATAAAAGCAAGGTCTGCAAAGATTTTGTGGGAAATGGATTTTTTGGTTTGTTTTTCGGGCCGTGTCAGCACACTGACCGCCGTCACTTCCGAACCGGTCCCGCAGGTTGTCGGGATCAGCGCCAGAGGCAGATGATTATCCTCCCCTGCCGTATACAAATCCGAGGGCTGCCGCTCGGGAGAAGCCATCAGATAGGCCGCTGCTTTGGCAGCATCCATCGGAGACCCTCCGCCGATGCCGATGACAAAGTCCGCCTGTTCTCTCCGGCCGAAAGCGGCTGCCGCTGCAACGGAATCCACTGTCGGGTTTTCGGTTATGTCCTCAAACAGACAGGTTTCCACCGCATTCTCATGCAGCACCGTCAGCACATCCTGTAAAGCCCCGCTCTGCCGTGCACTGTTTTTTCCGGTGAGAATCAGCGCTTTTTTGCCAAGAGATGCCATCCGGAATCCTTCCTGCCGGACAGCACCTGAAAAACTGTACACGGGGACAGGCATGAACATACCATCTATCCTTTCCTTATTTTTTCAGCCACATACGGGGATTGAAAGCCAGCAGCACCGGATAGAACTCCAAACGTCCAAGCAGCATGGCAAAGGTCAGAACAATTTTAGAAAAATAGGAATAGGCAGCAAACCCGTTCATGGGGCCGACTTCTCCAAAGCCGGGGCCGACATTGTTGCAACAGGTGATCGCCGCTGTCAGATTGGACTCAAAACCGAACGGCTCAAAGCTGATGAGCAAAAATGTGATGGCGATTACGATCATATATACTGCAAAATAGGTGCTTACTCCACTGACTACAGCCGGTTCCACCGTTTTGCCATCGAGCTTTACCGTAGCCACGGAACGGGGATGGGACATTTTCCGGATGTCCCGGCGGACCAGCTTGAACAGCAGGATCACCCGGGAGATCTTCAGTCCGCCCGCAGTAGAGCCGGCACAGCCGCCGAGGAACAAAAGAACAAAGATCACCGATTTTGCCATAGACGGCCACAGATTGAAATCCGCACTGGAATAGCCGGTGGTGGAACAAATGGAAACCGTTTGGAAGAAGGCATGACGGATCGCTTCACCCGCATCGCCGTACAGCGGATAGATATTGACGCTAATGATTCCGGCCGCCACAAAGACAATGCCGACAAACACCCATAATTCCAGATTTTTCAGCACCGGTTTGAACCGGCGGAGGATCATGAGATAAAACAGGTTGAAATTGATGCTGAAAATAAACATGAACGCAATAATGACCCACTGACAGTACGGGCTGTAGGAAGAAAGCGAATCTCCCTTGATGCCAAAACCTCCGGTTCCGGCGGTGCCGAGGCTGTGGATGAAAGCGTCAAAAACAGGCATTCCGCCCGCAATCAGAAAACCGACTTCTGTTATGGTAATCACAAAATAAATTATGTACAGGATCTTGGCCGTATCCTTGATTTTCGGGACTAATTTTCCCACCACCGGACCGGCCATTTCCGCCCGGAGAATGTGGATGGATCTGCCGGATTCCGGAGGGACCAGCGCCATGACCAGCACCAGCACCCCCATGCCGCCGATCCAGTGCGTAAAGCTCCTCCAGAACAGCATGGAATGACTCATTGCGGTTACATCCGTCAGGATGGTGGAACCGGTGGTTGTAAATCCGCTGACGGTTTCAAAAAAAGCATCGACCACATTCGGGATCTCTCCGGAAATGACGAAAGGCGCCGCTCCGAAAGCAGACATGACCAGCCACGCCAGGGTGACAAGCGCAAACCCGTCTTTGGCGAAAATCAGCTTACTCGTCGGCTTCAAAACCGTCATCGCCGGAAGACCTGCTACCAGTGAAACAACGATCGTAATTCCAAAGGCCAGCGCCTGCTTCATTTCTCCGTAAAGAAACGCTACCCCCAGCGGAAGCACCAGCATAGCCGCTTCCAGAAACAGCATCTGCGCCACACGATACAGTACCATTCGTCTATTCATTCGTTTTTACTCTCCCATTTGCATCACATGGATTTTTTCTCAGCCAGTATTACCGGAAAATATCGGACAGGTCATTCATTCTTCTGTTGGCTGCCACGACGATCACTTTATCGTTGGGTCTGATCACATCGTCACCGGAAGGAATGATCGGGGTACGATCCCGTAAAATGCCCGCAATCAGGATATTCTCCTTGAAGCGCAATTCCCGGATGGGCACATTGGCCTGCCGGAAATCAGCGCCGACTTTGAATTCAAGCACTTCCGCCCGGCCCTCCATCAATTCATACAGAGTCTCCACATTACTTCCCATAGAGTTTTCCAGCGCACGGGCATACTGCACAAGCACATTGGAAACGATTTTCCGGGGGGTAATCAGACAATCCAGTCCCAGGTTTCCGGCCATCTCCGTCAGTTCGCTCCGATTGACTTTGGAAATAATGGTGGGGACCTTATGGGTGGAGGCAAAAATGGACACAAGGATATTCTGCTCATCCATGCCGGTCAGGGACACAAACGCATCGGTCGTATCCAGTCCCTCCTCCAGCAGAACCTCCCGCTGTGCGCCGTCGCCGTTGATGATGACGGCTTTCGGAAGCGTTTCTGACAATTCCATACACGTTTCGGCATTTTTCTCGATCAGCTTGACCCGATGACCATCTCTTCCCAGAAGGCTGGCTAAATAATAGGCCGTTCTGCTGCCGCCTAAAATCATGACATTTCCAGCCTTTTTGGTTTCCAGTCCCAGTTGACGCATCAATTTGATGATTTCGGAGGGCGCCGCTGTCAGACCGATCTTATCCCCTTCCCGCAGAACAAAATCACCGGAAGGAATATAGACCTGACGATCTCTCATGACCACACAAACCAGAAACTTAGCCTTATACTTGTTCCGGATATCCATCAATCTCATGCCGGTCAGCGCTGAATTGCCCTTGAGCACCAATTCGATGATCTCAAAATTGCCGGTTGAAAAAGTCTCTATCTTGACGGCGGACGGAAGTTTCAGGATATTGTAAATCTCCCTCGCCGCAAGCAGCTCCGGATTGATCACCATGGAAATATCGAGCTGCTGTTTCAGAAAGGAAAGGCTGTTGAGATTATACTCCGGGCGGCGGATCCGGGCGATCGTATGACCGGCTCCCATTTTTTTGGCAAGATAGCAGCAGAGCATATTCAGTTCATCGGAATCCGTAACGGAAATAAACAATTCCGCATCCTGCACATTGGCTTCTTTCAGCACGTTGCAGTCGCTGCCGTTGCCGCAGACACTCATGGCATCGTACACATTGGTGGCCTCATCAAGCACACGGTCGTTACAATCCACCACTGTTACGTCATGGCCTTCTTCCACAAAACGGGCCAATACCGTTCTTCCAATTTTTCCGCATCCGATAATTACAACTTTCATTTTAACTGGGTCTCCCCTCTCCATCTGGTCACACCGAGTGAATCGAATATGACTCTATTATACCCCAAAACAATCGGATGTCAATACCGGTCCAGCGTGACGCTGGACCCATATCTGGGGGATTTTTCACCAGACCCCCTTTTCAAAACTTGTACCTGAAGAAAACGCCAAAAGTCTTGCAAAGGCCAGCGGCGGCACGCCCAACGGAAGTGCCCTTGGCGTGTGACCAACGGGAGTCCCGTGGGGTGCCCTTGGGGTACTGGCCCCGGGATTTTCAAGCGTTCTTCTTCTGACAAACCTTTTACAAATATTCCCAGAAAGATTTACACTAACCAGGCACTATGCCCGGACTTCTCGGGCTGGGCGCAGGCGACTATGGGAGATTTCGCAGAAAAGCCGTGCAAATTATATTGCTTTATGGTATAATTGAAAGGTGAAAACTACCATCAGAAGGAGGGAATGGTCTGTGAATTCGTCGCCTTTACATTCTTCCAAAAAGCGCTCGGCGTTTCGCAAAAAGGTTTTTAAGATGGTTTCGGTCGGAGTAGTGGACGATTTTGTCAATCAATTGTATGACATCATCAGCACGGCCGCTTTGCTGATCAATCTGACGATCACCATCATGAATACGTTTGAATCCCTGCACCTGCGCTACGGCTGGTTTTTTGATGATATTGAATTTGCTACGGTCGCTTTTTTTGCTGTCGATTATTTTCTGAGAATCTACACCGCCAAATGCCTTTTTCCGAGGAACACGGAGCTGTCCGCTATTATACGCTATGCCGTTTCCTTTTCGGGACTGATCGATCTGCTTTCTTTTGCACCATATTTTCTCCCCATGTTTTTCCCGGCGGGAGCCGCTGTGTTCAAAATGTTCCGGGTCGCAAGAATCCTGAGATTGTTCCGCATCAACGCCTATTATGATTCCCTGAATGTCATCACAGAGGTTTTATCCCGGAAAAAACAGCAGCTTCTCTCTTCCGTGTTTATCATTGTCGTGCTGATGCTGGCCTCGAGTCTCTGTATGTACAGCATTGAAAACGCAGCCCAGCCCGATGTGTTCACCAATGCCTTTTCCGGCATCTGGTGGGCGGCTTCCACCCTTCTCACCGTTGGCTACGGGGATATTTACCCCATTACCCCCTTTGGAAAAGCCGTGGGCATTTTCATCACCTTTCTCGGCGTGGGCATGGTGGCGATCCCCACCGGTATCATCTCCGCCGGCTTTGTGGAACAGTATTCCCGTCTTCAGAGCATTGGTCATGATACTGAAGCGGACATTCATTTCATTAAAATCGAGCTGCTGCCGGAAGACAAATGGGCGGGGAAACAGATCTCCAAGCTGGACCTCCCCAAAGGGATCCTCATTTCCCTTGTGCAGAGAGGAGAAGAGACGATCATTCCGAGAGGAAACGTTCGGCTGAAAGCCGGGGACCGGCTGATTTTAGGAGCAGACGCCCTCAAGGGAGATCGTCCGGTCTATCTGAAAGAGATCCTGCTCAAAGACAGTCACCGCTGGATCGGCACGGCTATCCGGGATCTGGATATTTCCCGGCAAACCTTTATTGTTCTGGTCAAGCGGGGAAATACCTCTCTTCTTCCAAAAGGAGATCTTGTGCTGGAACAAAATGATACGGTCATCTTGTATTCCAGAACGAAAACAAGGATCTCTTCCATCGAAACCAATGAAGAAATATAAAACTCACCGGCCCACCCCATCAGCGGGTGAGCCGGTGTTTCTTTGATCAGAACTTTGTAGTGGAAGTAGTGACCACGCTTTTTCCAGCGAAGATGTTGACGTTGGCGCCGTTTTTCAGCAGAAGGGTCGCATTTTGCGCTCCCACGATGACCGGCTTGTTCAAGGCTAAACAAGCAATCGCGGCATGGGAATCCATTCCGTCCACTTCCGTTATGACGCCGGCGCTTTTTCTGATGACCGGAAGCAGAGCGTTCGTGGTTTCATGAATGACCAGGATCTCCCCTTCCCCACAGTTTTCCAGCGCCTCCTGTTCGCTGTGGCAAACCACCAGACGGCCGTGGGCTTTCAGATCGTTGACGATCACCCCGCCGCTGCACAGAATATTGCCCACTAAATGCACTTTCATCAGGTTGGTCGTGCCGGATACGCCCAGCGGCACGCCGGCTGTGATGACAACCAGATCGCCGTTATTGAGAAGTTTCTTCTGCTGGGCAACTTGAATCACATGATCGATCAGATCATCGGTATTATGCTTTTCTTCGATCATGATGGGCACCACGCCCCAGGACATATTCGTCTGTCTCCACACTTTTTCGCTCGGCGTTCCGCTGATAATGGGGCATTCCGGACGATACTTGGAAAGCATTCTGGATGTTGTGCCGCTTTTGGAAACGGTGATGATGGCAGAAGCGCCCAGATCATGGGCCGTTGTACAGGTGGCATGAGAAATGGCAGAGGTCACATCGGGACGTTCATGCATATCCAATTTATTGAAGCGGTCGATATAATCAATATTGTTTTCAGTCGTCTCCGCAATATTGGCCATTGTTTTCACAGCTTCGACCGGATAGGCTCCGGCAGCGGTTTCCCCGGAAAGCATGATCACGCTGGTGCCGTCGTAAATGGCATTGGCCACATCCGTGGTTTCCGCCCGTGTGGGACGGGGATTCTTGACCATGGAATCCAGCATCTGGGTGGCTGTAATCACGGGTTTGTCGGAGTTTCTGGTTTTGCGGATCAGCATTTTCTGAATGATTGGGATCTCAGCAATAGGGATCTCCACGCCCAGATCGCCTCTGGCCACCATAATGCCGTCCGAAACCCGCACGATCTCATCAATATTCCGGACACCGTCATTATTCTCGATCTTGGCAATGATTCGGATATCGTGTCCTCCGTGCTGTTCCAGCTCGGCTCTCATCTCATTGATGTCTTCGGCGCATCGGGTGAAGGAAGCCGCTACAAAATCAACGTCCTGTTCAATACCGAAGCGAAGATCCTCCTTATCCCGCTCGCTCAGAAACGGCAGGGAAAGGGTCACGCTGGGCACATTGATTCCCTTGTGGGAAGACACCGGCCCGCCGTTGATCACTTTGCAGACGATCTCTGTTTCTGTTTTGCGAAGGACGGCCATTTCGATCAGGCCATCGTCAATCAGGATCTTCGTGCCGATTTCCACATCGTTCGGAAGACCGGCAAACGTGATGAAACAATGCGTCTGATCGCCGACGCATTCCTCGGTGCAGAGGGTGAACTCCTGACCGGCCACTAAAGTGACCTTTTCCGGAAAATTGCCGGTGCGGATCTCGGGACCCTTCGTATCGAGCAGAATGGCGATCGGAAGATCCAGCTCTTCCCGGAGCTTTTTAACCTTTTCGATTTTTAGCCGGTGTTCCTCATACGTTCCGTGGGACATATTGATCCGGGCTACATCCATGCCGCCTAAGATCAGCTCCCGCAGAACGTCTTCCTCCTCTGTGGACGGTCCTAACGTACAGATGATTTTTGTTTTTCTCATGTCATAACCTCTTTTCATATGAATAATGCCATCCCCCGCCGTCCGGAAACGGCTGTCTTGGTTTCTATCATACACTATCCCGCCACATTTTTCAAGTGCAGCCTCCGGGGAAAACCTTTTTTGAAAACAGGTTTCCCCGGACCCCCTTCCAAAAAACCTGCATATTAAGAAAGAGGGGCAGCTCCGGAAAACCTCACAAAAGAGTTTATTTTTCATATTATCTATTCGATGAGCCGATTTACCGACGACAGCGTTTCCGGGCACATACCTGTACGATAACAAGAAAAATAGATTTCGATGTTGTTAAATCGGCTTCCGCATGATATAATAAAGCCAAAAAGACTATCCTGTAGGAGGTACTTATGAGACCCGATATTCATTCCGAAAAAACGACCGAGGATTATCTGGAGGCTATGCTGATCCTGCAAAAAAAGAATGGCGAAGTCAGATCGGTGGATGTGGCTCGTCATTTAGGCATTACCAAACCAAGTGTCACCTATACCACCAAGCGCCTGAAAGAAAAAGGCTACATCACCATGGATAAGGATAATTATATCACCATTACGGAAAGCGGCTTAGCGATTGCGGAAAAAATATTTGCCCGCCATCAGACACTGACGAATCTTTTTATCCGTCTTGGCGTTCCGGCAGAGATTGCTGAAGAAGACGCCTGCAAAATCGAGCACGACATCAGCCACGAAACCTTTGAGGCTCTTTGCAGGCATCTGGAAACGTACACAAAAAACACGGACCAGTCCTGAACCACCAAAGGATCCCGCATGACAGTGTTTCTTTGTCCATGCGGGATCCTTTTGTCAGATGGAGCTGTCAAAACCGCTCCGAGGTCTGAAGCAGAAGCTGCCTGACCTGAAACCGTGTTTTTCGGAAATTTCATTTGTTCTCTTCAGAATCAGCCATCAGGTCCTTTGCCGCGATATAGGGATTGTGGTATCTCGTTCTGTAATCGGGCAGGCCCATCCTGCGGGTGATGATGTTTTCGAGCTTGGCATACGCTTCCGGCGTTTGATACTGTATCGCCTTTTTGGGACAGTATACCACGCAGGCGTTGCAGCAGATACAAT
>CACYCG010000123.1 GCA_902772855.1 uncultured Ruminococcus sp. | reverse complement strand
GAATAGAAAGCGGCAAAGTTCCTGCAAAGGCCAGTGCCGCCGCTGGCCCTTGCAAAAATTTAACTGCAAGTTTTTTGGAAGGGGGTCCGGGGGATAACCTTTTTTTCAAAAAAGGTTTCCCCCGGAAAAAGATTTCCCCGGAAAAAGGTTTCCCCGGTTTTTCCTCGGAAAAAGATTTCCCCCGGGAAAACCCGGGGGAAACGCTGCTGTCAGCTCCGGCTGAGGACGTCTGTCCAGGCCAGCGCATAGGTGCCGTAGGCTTCTCCGCTCAGGTCGGTGACCTGAATGGATTCGGAATACAGCATAATGTCGTACTGTGTAATATCCGCATCGGTGGCATTGGTCGTCTTGACATAGGTGAACAGAGGCTCTGTCGAGGCGCCGGGGGCCACCGGCTCGGTGTAGTAATAATAGCCCGCCAGTGGCGTGGCGCTGTCATCTGCCACAAACTCCCAGTGGGGCGCCGTTTCGCTTAAATGAGCGATGTAGGTGTCGCCGGTCGTGCTGCGTTCGGCGCTGTAAAAACTGCCGGCCGCCGCTTCCGGGTCATTGGACAGATAGGAGCGGCTGCGCACGTCGCTGTTGGAAAAATCGGCATACACCCGGATGTAGCAATCCGTATTTCCCTGATTGACAATGCGGACTTCCTTTTTATAGACGTTATCTCCCTGCTCCTGCTGTGCGATCGGCACATAGTCTTCGGAGATCTGCAGGATGTTTTCTCCGGGCGTGATGGAATTGGTTTTCTGGTCCGCAGAGGTGAAAAAAGCCCAGACGATCAGCCCCACCACCAGCACCGCCGCAGAAGCGGAAAGAATCGCTATCAGTTTTTTCTTTTTCTTCATCACGATCCCTCCTGTCCGGCATAGATGTCAAAAATGCCCTTTAATTCAGCGTCCGTCACATGGTCCGGGTCGGCCACTGTCACCCAGCCCTCCAATTCTTCCTTCTGAATGCCGTAGGCCGCGATCTCCACCCGCTGAAGCTGCTCCGGCAGCAAGTCGCCCTCTAACACATTCCGAATCTGCAGCCGGTCAAACAGCGCCGTGGTCTGGCTGCCGACGCCCAGCATCTGCCGATAGCCGAACAGATAGGTATGGGTCTGGTTGGAAAGATCTTCTTCTCCGGAAAGAACCGACCAATGAGAATCGTAATTCAGTTCCCCGATGTCCTCCACCGCATGGGCGCCGGAGAAGCCGGCGGTTTTGTGGGCGGCATCATCGGACAAAAGGTTGAACACCTCCCGCAGCACCTTGCCGCCGTCCTTCGGTTTGTGGGTGGTTTCGTCCACGATCGTCACCGATTCCAGCGGCAAGGTCACTTTCAGAAACACATATTCATCGTTATTTCCGGTGTTCACGATCACCGGGTCCTTGGGGATATAGGCTTTCGGCGCCAGAATACGGTCCTGCGCCTGTTCGGGGTAATGCTCCTCTGTCAGCGTAAGCTGCACGTTGCCCAGAGCAAAGACATTATCATTAGCATCCCGATCGGTCAGATAGGACGTTGTCAGCCCGACGATCAGGCCGACCACAGCCAGCAGACCCACCGCCGACGCAGCGATAAGCCATCTGCGTTTTTTTGTATCGGTCATGTCTCTTCCTCCTGTCTTTTAGCCGATCAGAAGCCGGTAGATTTGTTTGAGTTCCTCATAGGTCATGATCTTTTTGTCTCCGCCTTCGTCTTTGTGGATCTCTGTGGTCACTCCCCCGTCCGTAAACTTCAGATGATCCGCCTGAATGCCGAGCGCTTCCACATTGATATGAAGCGTGCCGGTGGGATCAAGCTCATATTGGAGGATATTCTTGAGCTGAATGTAATCGAACAGGGTCTCGGAGGTTTCTCCGGTGCGCAGATAGATAGAATAGCCAAACACATAGGTCACGGTTTCGCCGCTGAGGTCGGTGCCTTCTTCAAAATCCGGCAGCTCCACCCAGTATTCATGGTCATCGGCATTCACTGCGGCCGTGTTCAGGACGTTCGCATATTCCGCCTTTTCCGTCCCGGTTTTTTTCATGTAAAAGATTTCCTGTTTAGCCTGGGAGCTCACCAGCGTCAGACGGGCATGGCCGTTGCCGAGGTGACCAGACTCCTGCATTCCTTCGGGAGAAAGAAACTCCTGGTCGCCGCCCAGCGTCCGGGAAGGGTACGTTTCCGAGCCTTCCAGCGCATCGCTGCAATAGCCGGACCCGCCGGCGCCGCCGCAGTTGGAGCCGGCGTCGTTGCCGACGTAGGCGTAGCCGCCGTAGTATCCGCCGCCGCCGCCGCCGTTGCCTTCGGAAGCATCTGCAAGATAATACTTATCATTTATCGGGTGCTGCCGCTGACCGAAATAATCGTCATGACCGCCGTCCGTTTCCAGGCAGGTGCGGATCTCTGTTCCCTTCTGGGCATAGGCGGAGCCGCCGACCGTGCCGCCGCCGAAGCCGCCGGGGTAGGTTTCGAAAACAGCCTTGCAGCATCCGCCGCCGCCGCCGGCCACTAACAGAACCTTATCTTTGTTGTTTACATACTCGGACAGCAGTCCGGTGCCGACCATAGCGCTGGCAATATGCGTAGCGCCGCCGCCGCCGCTGCCGCCTGTCTGATTGGCCCGGGCATCGTCAGCGCCCTTGCCGCCCGCTGCACCGCCGTTGAAGCCGCCGGCTCCTCCGTTAATGCCGCTGTTGCTCTCTCCCGCTCCGCCGACTGCTACATAGAGCTTATCGTCTTTGTTCAGGTGGAGATAACCGCAGGAGTAGCCGCCCAGACCGCCGCCGTTATAATCCGGCTGACCGGCTTTGACCACGCTGCCGCCGGAAGCGCCCCAGGTTTCGAGTTTATAATAACCTTCTGCCGGGATGGTATATTCTTCCGAAGTCCCCGTATAGGAAAAGTTTTTGACTACTTTTTCCGTTATGTTCGCCACCGGCACCGTCACCTTCAAAAACACAAAGGCATCCGCCTGATCGGTGTTCATGACCTTCGGGTCTTTGTCGATGGTGCGATTCGGGATCAGGTTGGTGCGCTCCTCATCGGGAAGCTGGTTGTATTTTTCTTCAATCAGGGCAATATGCAGCCCATTAGTGGCGGAAATGCGGTTCATGACCTCATCCTGCCGGACTAAAAACGCCAGCGAAGAGAAAATCAAAGCTCCCGCTGTTGCCGCCGCCGTCACCCCGAGAAGAGCGCCGATGATCTTCTTTTTGGATCGTTTTTTCGGTTTCTGCATTGTCTCGTTGTTCATGCCGTCATCTCCTTATCTTCTTGTTCCTCTGCAGGCCTCCGGATGTAAACCGTTTTTTGACCCGCCCCCTTTTCACTCCAAAAAGGGACACAAACCCATACTATAATGACTATACCATATTCCCTGCTGTTTTTCAACAAAAAAATCAAACCTTAAAAAATAATTTTTGGTATGGAACGTTTTTTCACTGAAATATAAAAAATAAAAGCGTTTTGAATCGTTTTCTTCCCCCGCCTCCGGGCCAACGCCCGTTTCTCCCCCCTCAACCTGCCACGCTGACTAAAGGAAGAGGGGTTTTGGGGGAGAAGTTTGTTGTAATATGCTGTTGTTTTTTTGGTAAAAATCTTTTATAATTAGGGTGTATAGGTATCATTTCCGAAACAAGGCGGAAATGGACCCAATAGACGGTTGAAAGAGGATGAAAATGAGCAGAAATTCTTTCTATAGCCGGTCTTCCTATCATTCCTACCGCTCTTCCGGCTACGGCAGAAACCGCAGGGACCCGGGCGGGAAAGGCAAGATCATACTCATTGTGTGCCTTTGCATCGCAGTAGCGGCGGGTGTGGGAGCCTGCTTTTATTTTGATGTGTTCGCCAGACTGTTTCCGGAACAGCCCGCCGAGCAAAGCTCTCCCTCCGAACAAAGCAAAACGGCTTCCGATGGAGAAAAAACCTCCGCTCCCCCGAAGGACAGCTCCGAAAAAGACTCCTCCGCCTCCGAAAGCAGTGCTGCTCCGAAAAAAGAGCTGACCGGGACCTTTGACGAAAACGTATTCATTTACGATGCTCAGGGGTACGAGATCTATCACGGTCTTTCCACCGTTACCGACCGCTACGCTTCCCTTGTGGCCGATGCAAAGGCGCAGCTTGGCAGCGGGGTGAAGGTGTATGACATGACGGTTCCGACCCATGCCCTGTTTGCTCTGCCGGCCAAATATCAGGACAGCGATGAGCGGGAGGCCATCCGGAGCATTTATCAGAAGGCCGGCAGCGGCGTCGTTTCCATTGACGTATACGATACCCTCAAGGCTCATCAGGATGAATACATCTATTTCAAAACCGATAATAACTGGACTGGTCTGGGCGCTTATTATGCCTACACCGATTTCTGCAAGGCGGCCGGAGTGGAGCCGGTGAAGCTCTCTTCCCTGAAAAAGGGTTCCATCAAGCCCTTCCAGGGGTCCCTGACCGCCGCCACGAAAACCGAGAAAAACCCCGACGGAAACAAGGTGCTTTTGGCCAACCCGGACACCGTCATCTATTATCAGATCCCCGGGGATTACACCTGCACCCTGCTTGAAAACGGCAAAAGCGCTCCGAAAGAGGTGCCGCTGATCGCCACCTTTGCCGCCGGGTCCAATGCGTACAGCGCTTTTATCTGGGGCAACAACCCCTATATGCAGGTGCAGACAAAGCTGAAAACCGGCCGGAAGCTGTGCATTATCAAGGATTCCTACGGCTGTGCCTTTGCGCCGTTCACCGTGACCAATTTTGATGAGGTCTACATTGTGGATCCCCGCTATTACAGCGGGAACGTCATCGACTATATCCGCAAAAACCATTTCACCGACGTACTGTTCGTCAACAGCCTGATGACGGCGGCCACGGATATGCGGAATGACGATCTGAGATCCGTTATGAAGTAAGCAGACAGGAGGTGTGCCGATCTTGATCGGAAAAAACGTAACCATTGAAATATTCGGCACACTGGCCGAAAAATGCCTGTATTCCGGGCAGATCGTGGGTGGGAAAGACGTGCGCCATGTGTATGTGGTGTCCGATCAGCCCCTTTCGGGCGCCGTAGACTGCGTCATCATCGCCTCCGCTGTGGGAGAGACCAGCCTGCAGACCCGTCTGGTGGCGGCTCCCGTGCACGAGGTGTTCTACGAACCGGAGATCGACCGCCGCCTGCAGCGCACCTCTCTGCGCTACCGCTGGATCAACTGCATTTACGAAAAATCCTGCGGAGCGGTGGTGTACCGCATCAACGAAAAAAACGAGGTGCGGGTCCTGCTGGTAAAAAACCACAACGGCAAATGCTGGACCTTCCCCAAAGGGCATATCGAGCGGGGCGAAACCGAGGAACAGACCGCCCTGCGGGAGATCAAGGAAGAAACCGGTCTGACCGTGGAGATCATTCCCGGCTTCCGGGAAACCAGCACCTACCGTCCCTTCGGCAAGATCCATAAAACCGCCGTGTTCTTTTTAGCCAGAGCCGACAAAAGCGTGGTGAGTATGCAGCCCAGCGAAATTGATTATTATCTCTGGGTCAGCCTGAACGAAGCCCTGACCATGTGCCGCCATGATAACGACATCAAGATCCTGAACGAAGTAAAACGGCGTTTAGGTGTGAAATAAAACATAACCCCCCGTCCGCTCCTGTATGGAACCCGGACGGGGGAGTTTTTTGCGCCGCCGGGGGCGGCTCAATGTGCAGTGTGCAATTGAAATCTGTTTCAGGTTTTCCGGAGCTGTCCCTCTTTCTTAAATTGCAAATTTTTAGGAAGGGGGCCCGGGGGGAAACCCTTTTTCTAAAAAGGGTTTCCCCCGGCAGCGTTTCCCTCGGCAGGGGTTTCCTCGGACAGCGCACGGACGATTTCCTCTGTATGCATTCCCCGGGATCCCTTGACCAGCACGGTCATGCCGGGGCGAAGCAGGGTCTTCAGGCATTCGGCGGCTTCGGCGTTGGTGTCAAAGGAGTACACCTGTCTGCAGCCGGCTTTTTTGGCGCCTTCGGCGGTGCAGCGGGACAGCGGCCCCACCGTCAGCAGAAGGTCCACCCCCAGAGAGCCCGCATAGGCGCCCACTTTTTCATGCTCTGCCGGGCCGGCTTCGCCCAATTCGAGCATATCCGCCAGCACCGCCGCCGATGCGCCCGTGGAGATGGTTTTCAGCACGTCCAGCGAACCCATCGCCGCTTCCGGACTGGCGTTGTAGGTATCGTCGATCAGCGTCCAGCCGTTCATGGGGCGGATCTGCTGCCGCATGGGGGCGTTCTGATAGGTGGAAAGCCCCTGCTGAAGCTGCGAAGGCGTCAGCCCGAGTGCCTCTCCCACGGCGATGGCCGCTAAAGCGTTGCTGACGTTATGATAGCCGACCGCTGGAATGCTGTAAGGCTGCCGGATCCCCTCGTGGCAGCAGAGAAAGCAAGTGGAAAATCCCTGCATCACGATCTCCTCGGCGTGGTAATCGCAGCGGAGGTCCTGCCCGAACGTTACCACCGAAAACGGAAGCTGCCCGGGAAGATCCCGCAGCATTGGGTCGTCCCCGTTGACAAAAAGAACGCCATCCGGACCGAAGCGCCCGGTGATCTTCAGCTTTTCGGAGCGGATATTCTCCCGTGTTTTCAGGTTTTCGATATGAGCGGTGCCGATATTCGTCACCACCGCCATCGTGGGGGCGGCCACGCTGCACAGCCGTTCCATTTCTCCGAACTCGCTCATGCCCATTTCGATCACCGCCGCCTCATAGCGGTCTTCGATTTCAAACATCGTGCAGGGCATTCCGATCTGGCTGTTTTTATTTCCCTGTGTTTTCATCACGCAAAGCCCGCCGCTCAGGGCTGCGGCGATCATTTCCTTCGTACTGGTTTTGCCCACGCTTCCGGTCACACCGATGACCCGAAGCTGCGGAAACTCCGCCCGGTAGGCCCCGGCCAGCGTTTGCAAAGCGGCTTTGGTGTCGGGCACTAAAATGCAGGGTTTGGCGGTGTCTTCCGGCACCGGCTGTTCGGTCAGCGCGGCAGCGCCTTTTTGCAGGCATTCCGGGATAAACCGGTGGGCATCCACCTTCTCTCCCCGGATGGGCACGAACAAGGAACCATCCGTCACGCTGCGGCTGTCATATTGCACGTTGGTGATCAGCTCATCGGCTGCGCCGCACAGCAGCCGGCCGTGTACGATCCGGGCGATCTCCCCGGCAGTGATAGGTTTCATACATTTCCCGCCTTCTCTTATTCCGCAGAGACCGACTCTGACAGCTCCCGAAGGATTCCCGCCACGATCTCCCGCTCGTCATAATGGGTCTTGACCCCGTTTTTATCCTGATAATCCTCGTGCCCTTTTCCCGCCAGCACGATGATATCCCCTTCCCGCGCATGGGTCAGGCAATAGCGAATGGCCTCGGTGCGGTCGGGGATGATGACGTACGCTCCGCCGGTGGGTTTCAGCCCGGTCTCGATATCGGCTATAATATCCTCCACCGCTTCCATCCGGGAGTTATCCTCCGTCAGCACCGAAAGGTCCGAAAGCCTGCCGGAGATCTCCCCCATCTCAAAGCGCCGGTCCCTCGGGCGGTTGCCGCCGGCCCCGAACAGGGTGATGAGGCGGGCGGGATGGTATTCCCGCAGGGTGGTGAGAATGTTTTCCATGCTCAGGGCATTGTGGGCATAGTCGATCAGCAGGGTGTACGGCCCGGGCACCGGGACCGGCTCCACCCGTCCCTTGACCTTTACTTCCCGAAGCCCCTGCTGCACGGCTTCCGGAGAAGCCCCCATGCACAGGCAGACAGCGATCGCCGCCAGCGCATTATGCACGGTGAACAGCCCGGGAATATCCACGTCCACCGCAAAGCAGGCGTCCCCTTCCACCTGAAAATGCACGCCGACACAGCCGGGGGTGCTGATCAGGGAAGGACTGCTGCCCCGAAGCTGCGCCTCCTCGGAGCAGCCGTAGGTTTTGAGAAGACAGGTGTGGTGCTTTGTAATGCGGTCAGCGGCGGGATCGTCGATATTGACAAGCCCCATCCGGCACTGGGAAAACAGCTTCGCCTTGCACTGAAGATAATCTTCCATATCCGGATGTTCCACGCCGCCGATATGGTCGTGGGAAAAATTGGTGAAAATGCCGTAATCGAAAAGGAATCCATCGGTTCGGTGCCATTTTAGCCCCAGAGAAGACGCCTCTATCACACAGCACCGGCACCCGGCGTCCGCCATCTCCCGCATAGCCCGCTGAATCTCATAGGATTCCGGGGTGGTGTTGGCGGTTTTGATCTGCCGGTCTCCATACAGAATGCCCAGTGTTCCGATAGTGCCGGTGGGGATACCCTGCGCTTCCAGAATGGAGCGGATCATAGCGGTGGTGGTGGTTTTTCCCTTGGTGCCGGTGATGCCGATCGTGGTCATGGACTGCGCCGGGTCTCCGAAATAGGCGGCGGACAGGTACGCCAGCGCCTCACGGGTGTCGTCTACCAGAATCAGAGCGGCGTTTCCCACCTCCACCGGACGGCTGGCCACCACAGCGGCGGCTCCTTTTGCCACGGCATCGGCAGCAAAGCGGTGGCTGTCCACCCCGGACCCGATCAGGCACACAAACACACAGCCCGGAAGCGCTTTGCGGGAATCGTAGATCACGTCTGTGATCTCTTCCTCCAGACTCCCCTGCACCAGCGTGTACGTCAATCGTTTCAATAGTTCTCGTAATTGCATAGCGGCTGTCTCCCTTCGTTTCCCGGGATCAGAAAGAATCCTTGTCGTGCAGGTATTGATAGAAATCCGCATAATCCTTGCGGCCCTCGGCAGTAAACTGGATCGCATCACGAGGATGCTGATTCAGCCGGCCCGTCAGCAAAAAAGGGATGTCATACCCCCACACGATCCCTTCTTCTTTGAGCGGATCAATATGGTTTTCAATGAAGCGCAGCAGCGGCGTGATGTGATATTTGGGGTTTTTCAAAAAGCCGAGAAGCAGCTCTGTCGGGCAGTTTCCGGCGCCCCGTCCCATGCTGTTGACGGTGGAATCCAGATAGCTGACGCCCATGGTAAGCGTTTCGATCGTATTGGCAAAGGCAAGCTGCTGGTTGTTGTGGGCATGAACGCCGATGGATTTCCCGTATTTATCCGCACATTCCAGATACATATTGGCAAGGCGGCGCATCTGCTCAGGGTACAGTGAGCCGTAGCTGTCGACAATGTAGATGATGTCCACGCAGCTTCTGCCGATCAGCTCCAGCGCATCGGACAGGTCGGAATCATTGGCTTTGGACACCGCCATAATATTGATGGTGGTTTCATAGCCCATTTTCTTGCAGTGCTCCACGATTTCCAGCGCAGAGGGGATCGTGTGGATATAGGTGGCCACCCGCACCATATCAATGGGGCTGTTGGAGCGCTCCACAATATCCCGCTTGAAGTTCGTTCTTCCCACGTCCGCCATCACGGAGATCTTCAGGCTGGTGTCGTTATCGCCCACGATGGCATAAATGTCCTCATCGCTGCAGAACTTCCATTTTCCGAAAGCCGAGGGATCGAACATCTCCCGGGCAGCTTTGTAGCCGAATTCCATATAATCCACACCGGCAGCCAGATTCGTTTGATAAAGCGCTTTGGTAAACTCATCCGAAAAATGGAACCCGTTCACCAGCCCGCCGTCCCGCAGGGTACAGTCTACTACTTTAATGTCCGGTCTGAAAGAGACCAGTTCGCCTTTCTTTTGCACGTTTGTTCCTCCTATACTGTTGCAAGTTCAAAAACAGACAAGGTTCGCCGACAGCCTCTGGACAGATATATGCCGGAAAACACTGTACTATGAAGTATTATATACCATTTCCTTCAAATTGACAATACCAGCGTGACGCTGGACCCGTAGCCGGGGGAGAGCCCCCAGGCAGCGGCGGCGCTGCACCCCGTAGCCGGGGGAGAGCCCCCAGACCCCCCTTCCGGGGCTTGAGCTTGATGAAGACGCTATAAAGTTTTGCAAAGGAAAGCAAAGTTTCGGTCCACCCTTTT
>CACYCG010000122.1 GCA_902772855.1 uncultured Ruminococcus sp. | reverse complement strand
CGGAGAATTCTGTTTGAATATACTCTTATCCATGGTTTGAATGACGATTATGAGAATGCTGATCTGTTATGCAATCGTCTCAAAGGAATGCCCTGCCAGGTGAATCTGATCCCGCTCAATGACACAAAAAAATATGAAGGCAGCGGGGTGGATCAAGACAGGTTACAGAGCTTTAAATCCGTTTTGGATAAAAACGGTATACCGTGCACCGTTCGTTTGAAAAGAGGAATCGATATTGATGCAGGCTGCGGACAATTAGCGGCGGAACAAAGCAGTTAATATTGCAGTTAAGTATGCTGAGAAACAGTCGGGGACGGTTCCTGAGGAACAAAGGAACTGTCCCCGTGTTACCTGCGAAAGAACGCTCATTCTCTGAAAGCGGGAGTGCGCAGCTTCCTTTATAAATGGCTGGCTATGAGTCGAGATAAGGATAGCGTGATGGAACTGGTAAAAAAGGACAGATTTACTGCAAATGTATGTGAACTACTATGATCAATTTGTTATGAAGAAGGTGAAACCATCTCTCCTGGGTAACTTTGATTAATTATTATTTACCGAAAGATAAATTTTAAACAGAGTTTTTATCCTGATTCATCATTTTCCCGGTTCATAAGCCCGAAACGTGAGACCTTTTTTTTCGGCATATTTTTCCGTATAGCTGCCCGGGATGCCGATGAGTGCGACGTCGCTTTCGCTGTCAAAGGCATCTATGTCGATAAAGGGGCTTTCAGCGGTGATGGTGACTAATTCCAATTTTGGTGTGTCCTGAAAGGCCCCAACGGACATCAGCGTGATTTTTTCAGGCAGGAACACAGAGGTAAGCCGCGGACAACCGTAAAATATGTCTTCGTCGATTAATTCAATCGAAGGCGGCAGGATCACCTGTTCCAGACCGCTTTCGTAAAAAGCAGCTGCGTGAATTTCCGACATATTGTCGGAAAAAACGATTTCCCGCATGTTTGAGCAGCCTGAAAAAGCGTTTTGTCCGACATAATCAACCGTATCCGCAAAGGTCACCTTTTCGATTTCTGTGTTGTTTTCAAAACAATAATCACCAATTGAAGTGACTGGCAGCCCATCGATAATTTCCGGTATGATGATGTCGGTTTTCCCGGTTCCGCTATAACCATTGATCGCGATGGTATTGTCTTCTAATAGCGCGTATAGGTAATCATCTGCGTCCGGAGAATCGAAATCGGGGATGAAATAATAGAGCTTATTATTGCAGACTACCCATTTGAGCACTTTGGATAGGTCAATGGATTGCATATCTTCCCCTGTAGCAGCGACAACACCCTGTTTAATCAGATCGGTTATTTCTTCAGAATAGGGAATTTCCTCCTGTGTGCCGGGTTTTCTGACATATCCACGGGAGTAAAGGAAGGCATATATGGCGGCATTGAGCAGAAGGAGCGCGGCAATGATGCCAATAAACAATTTCACGGGGAATGCCTTCTTTTTCTCAGGGAGTGCCTTGGGGGTGATGTTTTCTGCTGTGGACAAGGCCCTTTTTGTCAGGTCAGTTAATTCTGGTAGCGCGGACTGCGGGCCGTTCGGAGCGTTCAGCCAATGCAGCGTGGAAAGATAGTACTGCATGCTGCCGGAGGGAATGGAATTGTCGCATTTGAACGGGTTGATCGCCTTTTTTAAATCAACGGCCAGTCCCACTTCACGGAGGACCTGATTGGAGCTATTGGAATTATCTGTAAAAATCAGGACCACAACTTTGCACTGTTTCAATGCGTGTGTGATTGTATCTGCCCATTCTTCTCCCGGTTGGATATCCCGGGGTGCATACCAGCATTTGATTCCCTCCGTCTCCAATTTTTTGCAGACTGCTTCGCGGATCTTTTCGTCTTTATGAGAATAACTGATGAAAACCTGATGCATAAATTCCTATTCCGGCAGCTGATAAATGCGCAGTCCATCAAATTTTTTGATGAGTTTCAGCATACTGTTGAAAGGCTGATAGTCTTTTTCTTTCTCCGGCTCTACCAGGCTGTGATAGTGCTCGTGGATCTCTCCTGAGGTTGGTTCACCGCCAAGAGCCAGTTCATGCAAACGGAGCAGTTCCCGCAGCATTTTGCGTGCGTTCTTCTCATCCTTTCCGGCGGCAAAAGGAATCTTTTCCAGCGGAAGCATCTGATATTCTGTGCCGTATTTCCAGCCCATGGCGATTTTTTCACGGACCCAGCGTTCATGCTCCATCGGGGCAATAATGTCCACCTGTTCCGGGGTAAAAGCGCTGAGCATGTCATAATTGACCGGTTTGTCTGTGTAAAAGCAGTGCAGGGCATTCAGATATTTTGAAAAACTCTTTGCCTGGTTGATGTTGGAAAGTTGATTTTCCAGGGAAAGTGCTTCAAACTCCTTTTCGAGCTTTTCAGCCGGGATCGCGGATTCTGTGCCGTTGTAAGCGTAACGACCATTCAAAGCGACGGCAAAATCGTACAAATGCAGGAAGCTGCTGGAGGAAAGGTAGACCCGTTTGCTGCTGCGGTCAGCGGCTTTTACTCCGGCTGTGACAGTAAGCGGGATCTCAGAGGTGTCGACAATGGCTTCAATGTCGGTTCTGAAGCGCGCTTCCTTTTCAGACATGTCGCTGTATTCCTTGAGCCGGGGTGGATTCCCTGCTTCGCCGTTTTGTTCCCATTCCCGGTATTGGATTTTAAAGCTGTCGATTTTTTCCTGCTCTTCCCTGTCATAATAATAAACAGCGTGGAGGGAGTTGCCGCTGAAATCCATCTCAACGGAATGCGGGTGCATTTCCAGACGGGAGTTGCGCCCATAGGCGGTGCGGTCCCAGCATTGCAGCTCATCACACAGGAACAGCAGAAAAGCCAGAGGGAAGGTTTCCATACGGAGCGGCTGTTTGCGGACTGCGGGATCCTTGCTGTTATAAAAAGCGATGGCCATTTTGTACAGACTGTTGTGCAGCAGGATCGCTGTCAGAGAGTCCAGATGCTCCTTTTTGAAGGCGGAAAGCCCGATCGTTGTACCGGCCATTTCCCGGTAAAGACGGACAGCGCTGAAGTAAGCATGGTCGATATGATAGGCAAATTTCTCCGGTGAGGTCGGTTTGCCGTGCAGGACTTCATAAATATGTCCTTCCGAAAAACCGTATTCCGCGCCGAGGATGTCGGTCAGCACATAGGCAAACAGCTCTTCTATATTTGAAAAATCTTTGTGATAGAGCTTCCTGAATGTGCTCTGTTCTTCTGCGCTGAAGTTCAGTACCGGAGCCATATTCCGGTAAGCAAAGTACGGGTTGTTTTCACCCCGTTTCTGTCCTGCTACTTCAAAGTAGGCAAGGACCTGCTCGAAAGGAATTTCGAAGGGGTACCCGATGTCATGAAACAGGGCTGTCATTCCCCAGTACGTGAGAAAATGGTGTGCCGCTTTCCGGTCTTCGGTTGTATTGTTTTCATCGGTGTCGAAGTGATAAAAGGACTTGTAAGCCTTCCGGAAATGTTCGTTTGTCTCATAAATCGCCATTCCGAGAACAAATACATACACCGAATGAGCGTAATGATCGCGGTGTTTCATCAGAAGAGCACTGGCGTTCGATTCAAATTCCGAAAGCAGCTGTATCATGTTTTTTGATCTTCCGAAGCGGCCGGCAAAAAAGATCTCAAAAAAGCAGTAATAAACGGTATATGCGTCATCAGCGTTGCCGGAATCGATAAAATCCTCCAGTTCCCTTTCCAGACACAGGCGGTTGATATCCATCTGCATATTATAGGGGATCTGTCCGGCCATCAAGCTTTTCCCGTAAAAAGTGTTTTCGGCTGCCTCTTTGGCTGCGATTTCACAGTCAAAGAGCAGGTCCTCACAGCGTTCATGCAGAAACCGCAGCGCCGCGGATTTCAGATCATATCCATCAGCCGGATAATGTGCCTCCGGTTGTTTCGGCCCGAGATCGATCCCGAAGGTATCAAAATTATTTTTCTGTAATTTATCTATCGCCGTATATCCCATTTACTGTTCCTGTTTAAAATTTTATAATAAGAAAAAACAGATTTCCTGCGTAAGCTAACAACTGCCTGCTGGGCCTAAGGTACTGACCCTTGCCCCTTTATTATAACCCATTGTCATATTTTATATTTTGAAAAAGCTCATTGTAGTATAATGTTTGCTTGTAGCGGGGTCAAGACGAGCAAAAAAGAAGTCAGCGTCATAAAAATAAAAAAATTCCTTGACAAAAAAGACGCCCCTGTTATAATGATGTGCGCGAATGGAAAAATCCATTGCGCCGACATAGCTCAGTTGGCAGAGCGGCCGCCTTGTAAGCGGCAGGTCATCGGTTCGAGCCCGATTGTCGGCTCAGTT
>CACYCG010000121.1 GCA_902772855.1 uncultured Ruminococcus sp. | reverse complement strand
CCCGGGTTTTTCAGGCGCCCTTCTTCTGACAGCCTTCTGCAAATAATCCCAGAAATATTTTACACCAACGAGCGACATTCAAGGAAATCAATTTTGCTGAAAAAAACCGGCGGCGGCTCCGTCCTTCGGGATTATCAGCCGTATTCTGCTGTTAAAAGTCTTGCAAAGGACCGAAACTTTGCTTTCCTTTGCAAGACCTTGGGCGTCTTCATTGACTGTAAGCCCCGAACGGGGGGCCCGGGGGCACTCCCCCGGCTACGGGGTCCAGCGCCGCCGCTGGCGCTGGGGAAATTTCGTGATTGCAATTTCTGTCGGTTTGAAGTATAATGTAAGACGTGTCTGCAAAAACGATTTATACCGTACTAAATAATCAGCCAAGAAGAGGTGTCAGGATTGGGATCCTTTGATTATTCCGACGTTTCCGTTTCGCCGTACAGCGTCGGGCCGCTTTTGTATTCTCCTGCCAATAGTGACAAGATCCTTCGTCAGATCAAACACAGCAAAATTCATCCGCCCTATTCGATCGCCCTGTGCCTGGAAGATGCCATCGCCGATGCGCCGATGGATGAGGCGGAGGCGTTCCTGCTGAGGACCCTGCGGGAAATTGCCTCTCTGTCGCAGGCGGGGAGCTGTTATATCCCCAAAACCTTTATCCGGGTGCGCACCCCGGCGCAGGCGCTTGCTCTGTACCGGAGGGCTGAGGAAGGCCGGAAGATCATTACTGGGTTTATTTTCCCGAAATTCCAGGCGGAGGGCGCCGATGCCTGCCGGGAAGCGATGGCCGCCATTAACGAAGAGGCCCTTCAGAAAGTGTGGATGATGCCGATCCTCGAAAGCCATGACATCATCTCCCTGCTCACCCGCCGAGAGGCGCTGGGGGCTGTTAAGGAAAAAATCGACTCCATGCGGGAGCTGGTGCTGAACGTTCGGGTGGGAGGAAACGATTTTTGCAGCTGCTTCGGACTGAGAAGAAGTGTCAGCCATACCATTTACGACATCGGCGTAGTGCGGGACTGCATACTGGATATCCTGAACGTTTTTTCCATGGAATATGTGGTGTCTGCGCCGGTGTGGGAGTATTTTGATACCTATTCCGGAGATGCCTGGCGGCAGGGACTCCAGAAAGAATTGTCGCTCGACCGGCAGAACGGCTTTATCGGCAAAACCGCTATTCACCCCTCTCAGGTGGCGGTCATTCAGGAGGCGCTGAAGGTGCTTCCGGAGGATTTTGCCGACGCGCAGCAGCTCATGGGATTTGACCAGACCCGTTCCGGGGTGGAAAAAGCCCGGGCCGGCGGCCGGATGAACGAGGCGAAAACCCATATGAATTGGGCTAAAAAGACGCTGGAACTGGCAGCGTATTACGGGATCAAGGAGGTACTCTGACATGGTGCAGTATCAGGTGCAGGACGTGCTGCGCACGGCCAAACGAATCCATAACCCCCGGCGAAGCTATTTGCTGATGAACCCGCTTCAGGGAAAACATATCCCCGTTTCCCCTTCCAAAACGATGGCGCTGGCGGGAGCGCTGGGCGAGCTGCTGCTGCAGCAGGCCGGAGAGGCGGGGCTGGTGATCGGCTTTGCCGAAACCGCCACCGCACTGGGCGCTTTGGCGGCCCTTCGCTTTCCGGAGGAGACTCTCTATCTGCACACCACACGGGAAACGCTTTCTTCCGGAAATAGGATCCATTTTTTTGAAGAACACAGCCATGCAGCCGATCAGCAGTTGGAAAGCAGCTGCTTTGAAAACCGTTCCTATGAAACGGTGATCATGATCGACGACGAGATCTCCACGGGCAAAACCATCCGCAATATCATCCGGGCGCTGAAAGAACGTTTTCCGTCTTTGGAAAACACCCGCTTCGTGGTCGGCTCCGTCATCAACCGGATGCCGCAGACGACCCGGGAGGAAATGGCGCAGGAAGAGATCCGGTTTGTGTCGCTGGTGGATCTGCAGGAAGATTATATGGAAGAAGCCGTCCGGCATATCACGGCCTTTGACCCGCAGCCGATCTGCGGAACGGGGGCAGAATATGAAGAACATCTTTCGCCCGTTTCCATCCCCAATCTCCGGCTTCCGATGACCGTGGGAGAAATGAAGCGGCAGCTCCGGCGGTTTGCCCGGGCTTTGTCCGGCTATCTGCAGGCGGACGAAGGCTCTCTGCTGCTGCTCGGGACCGAGGAATGCATGACCCCCGCCATTTACACCGGCGCTTTTATCGAGCAGACGCTGCCCGGAGCGGCCGTTTTCAGCCATTCCACCACCCGCAGCCCCATCGGCATCTGCCACAGCCCCGGCTACCCCTGCCGGAGCGGGTATTCCCTGCACAGCTTTTACGAAACAGAACGCCGGACCTTTCTGTATAACCTCAGCCGCTATGACCGGGCCGCTGTGATCACCGACAGTTCCTGCGAGGAAGCGGTTCAGCTGGCTATGCGGGATATTACGGAAATGTTTTCCGATAAAGTACAGAAAATCTATCTGATTCGAGGATAACCATATGAAAAGCAGCTATCGTCAGGAGGAAGTGACCCTTCTCCTGAAAGACATCACCGGCCTGGTAGAACCGCTGGAAAATGAACAGCGGGAAGTGCTCATCCAGTCCGGCGTGCATTATTCGGAAATGCTTCCCCGGGAACACCTTCCCACCCCAGCGTACCGGCAGGCCTTTGAAGCCGCCCTTCAGCGCTATGCCCTGCCCACGGCCCGGGCGGTGGAACGGCTTGGGGATGCTATTCTGGCCGACAAAGGCGAAGAGGCGGCGCTGGTGTCCCTGGCCCGGGCGGGCACAACGGTGGGCGTTCTGCTGCGGCGGTATCTGCGGAGGCGTTATGGCGTACAGGCCCCTCATTACACCATCTCCATCATCCGGGGACGGGGCATCGACCAGAATGCCATGAAGACGATCCTTTCCCGCCACCCGGCGGACAAGGTTCAGTTCGTGGACGGCTGGACCGGAAAAGGGGCTATCCGCCGGCAGCTCCGGGAGGCGATGAAGGATTTCCCCGGGGTGGACGACCGGGTGGGCGTTCTGTCCGATCCCGCTTTTGTGGCCGGGTTTTATGGCACCCGCAGCGATTTCCTGATCCCCAGCTCCTGCTTGAACAGTACGGTGTCGGGGCTGATCAGCCGCACGTTTTACCGGAAAGACCTCATCGGCCCGCAGGATTATCACGGGGCGTATTATTACGGGGAATTTGAAGCGGAGGATCTGACAAATCGGTACCTCGACACCATTGAAGCGCATTTTGGAGAATCCTTTTCGTTTGTTGAACCCCCCCCGCAGAGCTGTACCCCGATGGAGGAGGTCCAGTCAATCGCTGAAACCTGCGGGATCGAGGACATCAACTTCGTCAAGCCCGGCATTGGAGAAGCTACGAGGGTGCTGCTGAGAAGGATTCCGTGGAAGATCCTGGTGCACAGCCTTCACGACCCGGAATACCTGGGACATATCTATCAATTGGCAGAAGAAAAACAAATTCCGCTGGAAGTGTACCCCCTGCAGCATTACAAAGCCTGCGGCCTGATCAAAAAATTAGCGGATGTGTAAGGCGCCCGGTCAGGCAGCGCACCGTTAACCGGGAGAGAACCGAATGAAAACGATATTTTTTACCGACCTGGATAATACCATCATCTATTCTCACCGCCGGGAAATGCCAGCGGAAAAGCAGGTGGTGGAATACTGGCAGGGGCGGGAGCAAAGCTATATGACGCGCAAAACCATGCGGTTTTTGCAGGCGTTTTCCCGTCAGCCGGGGCATTTTCTGGTTCCGGTGACGACCCGCAGCCGGGAGCAGTATCTTCGGATCACCGGGCTGCAGGCGCTGCACTGCCCCTATGCCCTGATCTACAATGGGGCGCTTCTGCTGAAAAACGGCGTTTCCGACCCGCAGTGGGAAGCGGATTCCTTGCGGGAAGCCGGGGAAGCGCTGCGGGAGCTGCCCGGTTTGTATGAAGCCATGCGGCCCTTTGTTCCGCCGGAGCATTTGCACGCAGCCCTGCCGTATATGGTGTTTGCCAAAACGGAAGACCCTTTGCCGCTGATGCAGACGTTGACCGGGCTTTGCCGGGGAAAGGGCATTCAGGTGGTGTATTCCGCCACCAAGCTGTACTGCATCCCGGAAGCATTCAACAAAGGCACCGCCGCCCGGCGGCTATCCCGGCGGCTTTCTCCCGACGCCTGTATACTGGCCGCCGGGGACAGCGAGTTTGACCGCCCTCTGCTGCAGGAGGCAGATATTGCGTTCGCACCCCGCTCCCTGTCGCCTCAGGCCAAAGGGAAGACGTTTCTTTTTCCCGATGGCTTTTTTTCTGATGCCCTTTGCGATGAAATGCAAAAACTCCTCTCTTCAGACGCCTGAAAGCGCCGAAGAGAGGAGTTTTTTGGTTTGCCCGAAGGCAGATCAGGCAAAGGTCCTGACCGCCTGCACAAAATCTTTCTTTCGCTGCACCTGCGTATCGTCGGAATTGGAAGGAGAATAAATCACCAGATATTTGCCGTTATTGGACAGCGCGGCCTCGAAAGCCTGGTTGTTTTTGAGGGATTTATCTTCAAACACATAGAACTTTCCGTTTTTCTGCACTTCTGCTATCACCCGTTTTCCTTCTTCGTTCAGGCTGTCGGGGTCATATTCATACAATTCGACCGTGACGGCGCTGCGCTCCACGGTGATATTGAAGCGGTGTCCCTCTTTGGCGCCGATGACGTTGCTCATCATCTCTGTCGGCTCCATGTCTTTTGGAAGGTAGCAAAGGTCTGTCAGATAGGCTTCCAGTCCCTTCAGGCTGGCATCGTAGGACGAAGCCTTCACGGTTTCGGGATCCGGGGCATCGTTGATGCTGACGCCGGGAACCGAATTCCCTCCAGCCCCCATACATCCGGCCGACCCCAACGTCAGGACAGCGGCTAATACTATCAGTAGAATCTTCTTCATAATATCCTCCTCGTAAACATTTCCTGTGTCTCACAAGGAGTATTATACCCTATTCCTTTCCACATTTCAAGCCCTTCGTGGGGGCAAGCAAGGAAATCAATTTTGTTGAAAAGAAGGCAGCGGCGGCCAGAGGCGTTTTCATTCCTATTTTGAAAATTGATTTCCGTGGGGGCAAGGCGGCAGCCGGACCGGTTTCTGTTTTCCGGCCGTCTGTCGGTTTTTCTTCCGGTACGATTCCGAAAAAACCGGAATGGGACGAAACTATTCCGGCGCAAAAACAGTTGAAAATATGGCACGGCAGTGGTATCATATCATGACGGAGCAGACAGCGCAGGGGATAAAACCGGGCCCCTGCCGGACAGAAGACGATGGGGGGATAGCATGAGCATAGGAATGAAACGAGGAGCGGTGTATCTGGAACCGCACCAGGAAGCATGGGAAAAAGATGCCGAAGAAACAATACGCACGCTTAAAAGCATCCTCGGCAGCAGAGCCGCCGATATACAGCACGTTGGCAGCACTGCCATCAAAACGATTCACGCCAAGCCGATCATTGATATTGCCGCGGCGGTGAACGATTTCGGAGATATTCTTTCAAAGCGTGAAGAACTCCGGCAAAGCGGGATCCTGTACCGCTTTGAGGAAACCCCGACTCGGCT
>CACYCG010000120.1 GCA_902772855.1 uncultured Ruminococcus sp. | reverse complement strand
CAAGACTTTTAACAGCAGAATTCGGCTGACAATCCCGGGGTCCAGCGCCGCCGCTGGTTTGCAAGACTTTTAGCGTCTTCTCCGGCTGCAAGCCCCGGAAGGGGGGTCCGGGGGCACTCCCCCGGATATGGGTGCAGCGTCACGCTGCCGCTGGGGAAAATAATAATTGATTAAAGGGTGAAAATGTATTATAATAAGGACTGATGCATATTCCCTTTTTGGCAGGCAGCAAAGGGGAAGCGAAACAGGAAAGAGGTGCCGTTATGGAGAAAAAAAAGAATCGGGTAAAAGTAACGATCGCCGGAACCGGCTTTACACTGATCAGTTCGGAAGAAGAAGATGTCACGCAGGCGGTGGCGGCCCGGCTGAACCGGGAAATTGAAGCGGTGAGAAAAGCCGCTCCCGGCCTTTCGATGACCTCCGCTGTCATGCTGGCCGGAATGAACCTGTGCGATGAAATGGTCAAAGCGCAGCAGGATGCCGATGCCCTCCGGGGACAGATCCGGGAATATCTGAACGACGCCGCTAAATACCGCAGCGCTTACGAAGAGCTTTTTGCGGAAACTGAAAAGCTGCGCCGGGATATGGAGGTCTACCGCCGCCGGCTGGGCGATAAGGGACGGACTTTGTCGGAGCCGGCTCCGGTCTCCTCGGCTATCCGCCCGGTACATAGATTAAAAACAACGGATACAGAAGAAGTAGAGGATGAAAGCCTCAGCTTTTTTGATACCGACGCCAAACGCCCGGACGAGGTGCAGTAACCAATGAAAAAACTGGAAATCCTCGCCCCCGCCGGGGGGCCGGATACGATCCTGCCTGCCGTGCGTAACGGCGCCGATGCCGTCTACCTCGGCGCTTCTCTGTTCAGCGCCCGTGCTTCCGCTAAAAACTTCAGCCGGGAAGAACTGGCCAGGGCGGTGGATTACTGCCACGAAAACGGAGTGGACGTGCATTTGGCTGTCAATATTTTAGTGCGGGATGAAGAGATCCCCGCTGCGATGGACCTGATCGAGTACGCCTGCCGCATTGGGGTGGATGCGCTGATCATGCAGGACCTCGGGCTGATCACCCTCACCCGGTCGCTCGCCCCGGAAATGCCCATTCACGGCTCCACCCAGCTTTCCGTTCACACGCTGGACGGAGTAAAGCATTTAGCCTCCTTGGGCCTGACCCGGGCTGTGCTTTCCAGGGAATTGTCCCGGGAGGAGATCCGTAAGATCGCTGAGGGCAGCCCGATCGAGCTGGAGGTGTTCGTGCATGGAGCCTTGTGCATGAGCGTATCCGGCCAATGCTATTTCAGCAGTATTCTCGGCACCCGCAGCGGCAACCGGGGCGCCTGCGCGCAGCCCTGCCGCCTTCCTTTTGCCCCGAAGGGAAAAGAAGGCTGTTTTTTAAGCCTGAAAGATCTTTCCATTATCCCCTATCTGCGGGAACTGCAGGATATGGGGATCGCCTCCGCTAAAATCGAAGGACGCATGAAGCGCCCGGAATATGTGGCGGCCGCCGTGAAAGCCTGCCGGGAAAGCCTTGATAGCGGCACTGTGTCTGCCGAAACGCAGCGGATCCTTCGCAGCGTGTTTGCCCGCTCCGGATTTACCGATGGGTATTATACCGGCCGGAGGGGAGCGGATATGTTCGGGGTGCGCTCCAAAGAAGATGTGACCGCTTCCGACCATGCGCTGTTCGGAGCGATCCACGAAACCTATAAAACCGAAAGAAGCCACCTTCCGGTGGATATGACCCTGACCGTTTCCTCCGGGATGCCGGCGGCGCTGACAGCAGACGACCGGGAAGGCCACCGGGCCCACGTCGCCGGAGAAGTGCCGCAGGCGGCGGTGAACGTGCCGCTGAGCCGGGAACGCTGCGAAAAAAGCCTTCGCAAAACCGGCGGCACGCCCTATCTTCCCGGAGAACTGCACATGGAGCTGGAGGAAGGGCTTTCGCTGCCGGCCTCAGCGCTGAATCAGATGAGGGCTTCCGCCCTGCAGGAGCTGTCCCGACAAAGGAGAGTCCCCCGCAGCAAGCCCTGCCTTTCTTATGAGCCGCTGCCGCTCTCCCCTGCGCCCGGACCCGCTGTGCGGGCGCTGCGGGCACGGTTTGTGAATTGTCGGGTGCCGGATGACTTTCTGGACTGCGAACTGATCACCGTCCCGCTGCATTCCTCCGAAGCCGAATTGGAAGAACTGCTCCGGCGGGGCTTTGCCCTCTGCGCGGAGATCCCGAGAGGAATGTTCGGGACAGAAAAGCTCATCCGGCAGCAGCTTCGCCGGGTGAAGGCGGTGGGCATTTATGACGTGCTCGCTTCCAACGTCGGAGCCGTGGAATGTGCCCTTGAAGAGGGAATGGACGTTCACGGAGGGTTCGGGCTGAACCTGACCAATACCCGCTCGCTGCAGTGGGCCTCGGATGCCGGGCTGATGGATGCGGAGGTTTCTTTTGAACTGACGCTGGAAGAGATACGCTCCCTGGGCGGGACCCTTCCGCTGGGCCTGATCTCCTACGGCCGCCTGCCGATGATGCTCACCCGGAACTGCCCGGCTGCCGCCGCCTTCGGGGGCTGCCGCCATTGTCAGGAGGCGCCGGTGTGCGTCGACCGCAGGCAAAAGGAGTTTCCCGTTCAATGTCTGGGCGGCTGCACCGAGGTGCTCAATTCCCTGCCTCTTTCTTTGGCGGGAGACAGGATAGAACGGGTCAGCTTTGAAATGCTTCGCTTTACGATCGAAAGCCCGGAAGAGTCCGCCGCCATTTTCCGTGCACACCGAAACGGGAGGAAACCGGACGGCCCCTGCACCCGGGGGCTCTATCGGCGCAGGGAAAAGTAGTTTTTCAAAGGTTTGAGCCGATCTTCTATCGCCGGGATAACAAAAACACCGCATGATTTCCGATGAAACGAAAGGAGGAACACCGGATGGAAAAGAAACACCGCCGATATGATCAGGGGATGAAGGTCGTTTTTTTGAGCCTGTTCGTTTTCTGTCTGGTCATCGGGGCGGTGCTGACGGCGTCCCTCCTGCCGAAAACCCTCCCCGCAGAGGACACCATCCGCTATCTTGAGCACTGGACCGTGACCGATGAGGAATACAAAATCATCCGGCAGCATCCGGTCATGGGCGCCAAGATCCTGAAAAACATTCAGGAAAAGCCCGAGCTGTTCATGGGCGCCAGATGGCACCATGAACGATTTGACGGGGGCGGGTATCCGGATGGGATCGCAGGAGAAGAGATCCCCGAAAAAGCCAGGATTATCGCTGCAGCCGATGCCTATGACGCCATGACCAGCTACCGAAGCTACCGGGAACCCATGCCCCAGACAACCGTCAGCGAGGAGATCCAAAAGGGCAGCGGGACCCAGTTTGATGCCCGTTTCGCCGATATCATGCTGCAGATGATCGCCGAAGATACAGGGTATGAAATGCGTGAAACCAAATAACTTTTCCGATCGCATCGGCTGTCTTTCCCGGCAGCCGGTGTTTTTTGTCTTTCCGGCTCCAAACAGTGGAATCTCCGGCGAAGCAGGCGCATATAAACAAACAGCGGGAGGCGATGACCCATGAATGAACAGGAAACAACTCTGACCGTGGATTTTTTAGCGCCGGCGGACGACCGGTTTATAGCCTATGCTGCCCAGCGGCCGTATATCCGCATCGGAACAAGGCTTATGAGCGGTTATTATGTTGCCTACACCGACGAAGCCCATTTGGACGAGGTGTGGCAGGACCTCGGCAGCGGGTTTCAGGTGCTTCCCAAGCCCCTCTCCCCGGTGGACAGCCTCAGCAACGAGGCCGGGGGCATCACGCAGGTGCTGGAGCAGCCGTTTTTGGACCTGTCGGGGGCGGGGGTGATCATCGGATTTGTCGATACCGGGATCGATTTCACCCTCCCCTGTTTCCGGGAGGAAGACGGTTTTAGCAGGATCCTGTCGCTGTGGGACCAGACGCTCGAAGGAGACGCAGAGCCTTTCGGGGCGGTTTTTGAAAAAGAAGACATCGACAAAGCCCTGCTTTCCCCGGAGCCGTTTACCCTTTTGCCAAGCATGGACCTCGACGGGCACGGCACCTTTTTGGCTTCCGTGGCCTGCGCCGGAGGGGACCCGGAGCTGTCGGGAGCAGCGCCTGCAGCGTCCCTTGTCTGCGTGAAGCTGCGGCGGGCCGGAGAGTATTATATCCGGCGGTATCTCCTTCCTCCGGAGGAGCCCTTTTTGTTTGAAAGCACCGACCTGCTGCTGGGGGTGCAGTTCAT
>CACYCG010000119.1 GCA_902772855.1 uncultured Ruminococcus sp. | reverse complement strand
TCCCCCCGGGCAGGACCATAAACCATCTCAGCAGCCTTCCGCACCGAAACAAAGTAACGTCAGGAGACAAGGGTTCCTTTTTTCCATCGAACATTAAATGGTATATCGAAGCATCTGATCCAGACAGCGGGGAAGTTTTTTGCAAGAGAACAAGCGCCACTATGCAAAAATAGGCAAATATGACCGATTCTGCAAACTGTTGGTGACGATTTTCTTCTGAAAAGGCCTGTTTGTACATTTTTTTCGCACTTTAGGATTATAAATAAAGATATAAATAAAACAAACTGTGTAAACTATCTAACTTCTTTTTCATATTCCCCTATTTTTTGTATAGTATCCGTATTGTAGCAGACTCTCCCGGCTGGTATAATGGTATCATTGATAAGTTTGATAATCAGTTTTTTGAACATTTTTGCTCGGAATCATCGCATGGAAGTGGAGGTGGACATTACGAAAAACAAGCAATTTGTGAAAGTTCTATCTGCCTTTCTTGCATTTTTGTGGATCGTCTATTCTGTTTTTCCTGCTGCTGTTCTGGCAGCGGGGACTGAAGAGGTTCGCAGCGGGGCATCCGCTTCGGAAGAAGATGATTTGCCTGTCTATGACGGCCGGATCATTCTTTACAATTACCTTCAGCTTTCCCTGATTGGCAGTGACGATCCGGTAACGGATGCCGATGCTGTCACGGAAACGGTCGGTTCGGGCACGCCCGTTGAAACCGAAAACGGCACCCCCGTCACCTACAGCCTGAGCGCCTCCTATACGCTGGCGCATGACATTCTCCTTCCGAGGAGGACGGTCTGGCAGCTTCCGGCCGGTTTCACGGGAAGCATTTCGGGCGATACGCCCGCTCAGACGCCCCTGTATGATGCGGACACCGACACCATCTATCTGTACAACCCCTACCAGCCGGCTGTTATGGCGATGGGAAATGCGGAGCATCAGCCTTTGCTCAGCGGGGACGCTTCCGCTTCCACTTTCGGGACCGGGCAGGTCGTTTCGTCGGATGGCCACAGCATTACCTACAGCGGAAGCCATCGCTATGTCCTTTCGCAGTATTTTGATTCCGACACGACCAATTCCTCTCCCTCTGTCCGCACGGCGCTCACCCCCGCCCCGTATGATGGACGGGATTTTCAGGGGCAGGTGCTGAAAACCATTGATTCCACCACCTATATCCTGATTGGGAATGAAGCGCAGCTTCGGGCCATCGGAACGAATACCCCGGTGTACACAGCCATTTTCCGATCGGACAACAACCGGATGCTGTACGGAGGCGATGCGGATCTGCTTCAGTCGCAGAACGGCACAGCCGATTATGCCTTCCAGAGTTTCCGGACCATCACCGGCGTGCTCGAATACGGAGTCTATCAGGAAGATGATGCACTGGGGCATCACATGGGAGATATCAAGCGGATCGACGGTTCCTATGATACGCATAAAACCTATTCCGCTACCGAGAATTATATTATTTTCCGGGACATCGACCTTGAAAACAGAAGCTGGACCCCTCTGATGTTTTACGGCACCATGACCGGTGCCAAAGCAGTCGGAGGAGAAACGCTCTGGGATCGCTCCGGAATCAATACGCAGATACGGCCGGCCATCAGCCATGTCAGCGTGGTGCAGAACAGCGCTGTGGATGTCGGAGATTATTTTGGGGTCGGCTTTTTTGCCACCCTGACCACCAGTATGCAGAACACCTTCCAAACGGTCCGGGTCACAAATCTGGAACTGAATACGGTGTCCGTCCGGAATCAGACGACGGAAATAGAAGTGGACGCTACCGTTATCAGCGCCGTCACCAGCGGGCTGGGGCAGGTGCTCGGAACGGTCCTCAAAAGGCTGGTGCAGATCCTGTCTTTGAACACGGTGGTGCTGGACACGGATTATACCCTGCAGGATATGCTGGACGCCAAGACCCATGATAAGACGAATCTGGCCACCGGAGCCTTTGTCGGCAGGATCGTCGGAGATGTGGAAATCGACCGCTGTGCCGTGACCGGAACGGTGGAGGTCTATAATGAAAACGACAGGACCGGCGGATTTGCAGGCTACACGGACGGAGAAATTCAGTACGGCTATCTGACACAGGCGCTCGGCGGGCTGGTCTCTCTGCTTTCGAATGTACTGAACCTGCTCCCCTGGCTGGGCGTCGGGGATCTGATCACGATCCTGCTGGAAAACGCCCTTCCGCTGAAATATCTGGTCCCGACCGGCTACATCAATCCTGTCATCCGGGATTGCGAGGTGGACGGGCTTCAGAACGAGATCGGCAAAGCCACCACCCGATATAACGGAGGCTTCATCGGGCAGCAGGTCGGAACTATCGTGGAAAAGAGCGAACTGAGGAACAGCCATGCGGTGGTGCGGGCCCAGATGTACGGCGGCGGTTTTTCGGGGATCGCCAGAGATGAACGCATTCGCTCCACGCTGACCGATGTGGGACTGGATATTCCGAACCTTCTGGAAAATATGCAGCCGAAAAGCCTGCTCAAAGAGTGTGTGATACAGGATTCCGCTGTGGCGGTCATCGGCACAGATAATATAGGCGGGTTTGCGGGAGGCTTATGCAGCAGCTATGCGGTCAACTGCTCCATCCTCGGACAAGACGACCATTTACTTCAGGTGGATGGGTCAGGGGATGATGTCGGCGGATTCTGCGGCTGTGCTTCTCTGGGCTGGTTCTATAATGAAAATAACGATGATGAAGATAAATCGAGTCTGTTGGGGATCGTCGGCAAGCTCCTCGTATCCCTTTTATCCGACGGCGGAAACAAAACCCCCTTGCTTTCCCTGACGGGAGCGGAACCCTCGGCTCTGCTGGGTGTGCAGATCCACTGCGGAACCGTGACCGTTTCCGGAGATGATTACGTCGGAGGGATCCTCGGCGACGGGGAAGGGGTGTACTTGACAGAATCCTCCGCCGATGCGCTGAGCAAATGCGCTTTCTGGTTTTACGAAAACGAAAAGGTCCATTTGCAGACAGTGGAAAAAGCCAATGCCCTTCATTCCCTCAGCAGTGTTTCCGGGGGAGGAAACTTTGTAGGCGGCATCGCCGGAAGCGTGGGCACCGCCAGTGCGGTCGGGCTGCTGGGCAAGGCGTTGGGGCTGGGCATCGACCCGGAAACCGGCGACTATATTTCGGAAATCGCCGTGGCCATCGGCAATCAGACCAACCATTCCATCTCCGTGGACGATATCGTGGACAAAAGCAATTTCATCGGGTTCACGGTTCGTCAGGTGACGGTTTATGGCATAGAGAGCGGCTATACGGTCACAGCAAGCGGCAGTTTTGCCGGAGGCGGCTTTGGCGCCGCCATCGGCGGGACCATTCATACCGTTACGCTTCATACTTTGCAAACGGTTACAGCGGTCAATAAACCGGCTGGGTTTGCGGGCTGTTCAGGGCCTGGCGACCTGGTCGGAAGCGATGGACTGAGCATCAATCTGCTGGGGCTGAATAATTTGCTGAAGGTCAACAACCTGCTGTCCATCGGAGAATGCGTGGAAGTCGATATCACCGACTGCACGGTCAACGGCATAGAAGAAGGATTCACGGTGGAAGCCACCGGCTCGGGAGAAACCGGCATTCAGTATGCAGCCTCCGGATTCCTTGCCAAAAGCAACAGTACGAAAATCACCAATTCCCACGTTGTTCATTTGAAATCGGTCGTGGCCAGCAATCAAAGCGGCTATGCGGGCGGCTTCGTGGGCATATCCGAAACCGGCGGTCTGACGGAGATCACGCAGGTCGATGACACCACCCACACCATCAAAGGCATTGAACTGGGAAACCTTGTTTCCCTGATCTCCTATCTCATCCCCAGCTATGTCGGCTGCACAGTGACCTATGTTTCGGAAGGATATGTGCAGGCAGATCTGGCCGGGGGCTTTGCGGCGGATTTCCGCAGCGGCACCGTGGACAATTCTTCCCGGGCACAGCCGTATGCGGTCTATCAGCTCAGCGAAGTGAAAGGGAAAACCTATGGCGGCGGTTTTGGCGGAAGACTGGTTTCAGGCGCTTTGGCCAGCGCTGCCGGGGGCATTTCCGTGTTAGGAAATACGAATGTCAGCCTGAACATCACCGATCTGGTCGGTATCATTCAGGCCTATGTGCCGGTGGTGGAATCGGCGGGCGTCTATTCCGAAAACGGCTTTACCGTGACAGCGGATGAGGTCCGGGCAGGAGATCTTCAGTCCGGCAGCGCCGGAGGCTTCGCAGGCTATACCAGCGGTGCGCAGATCTCCTCTTCCGACGTCAATTATCTGAAGCATACAACGGTCGTTCCCCCGTCCGATTTAGAAGCGGTGTCGGCCCCGACCTATTTTACCGACTCCAGCCGCTATGCGGTCAAAGGCGGAAGATATGCGGGCGGCTATGCCGGATATCTGGACATCGGCAGCGCTGCCAGTGTGGGCGATGGTCTGAAAGTGCTGGGCACCGGCATTCAGGTTGCGAACGTTCTGGACGCCCTTTCCGTGGTGGTGACTACCGTGGAGCATTCCGATGTCTTCGGCGGCCCCGGCGGGTTTGCCGTCTTAGCGGACGGCTCCTCCCACACGGTCGGAAAAGCGGGCGGTTTTGCGGGCAGTTTGTCCGGCGGGCATATTCAGGATTCCCATGCCAATAATTTCTCGTATATCATCGGAGAAGAAGCCGCCGGCGGGTACGTCGGCCATATGGAGCCGGGAGACGTGGCCAATGTGCTGGGGGACGGCAGTATTTTAGACAACTTCATCCATATCTCAGGAGCGCTGGCCTCTTTGGTGGAGGATTTTGTGCCGACCATCCGGAACAGCACCACCAACTGTATCCCCTGCGGAGGGGCCGTCAGAGCGAATGCTCCCTCGGATGCCTCTGTCCTGAGAGGCTGCGCCGGAGGCTACTGCGGCCATAACGAAGGCGGCCATATCTGGGGGCTGAGTGATGACACCTGGAAAGATGAGAACAACGGAATTATTTTTGAAGAAGACGAAAACCATATCCTGCAGCAGGTAGACACGGAGGATCCCCGCCTTGGGAGTTATACCGGCACGCAGAGCGAATGCCGCGCGGACAGGATCCGCTCCGTATACGGCTATGAATATGCCGGCGGGTTTACCGGGTTTATGGAAAGCGCAGACACCGCCTCCACCGGCAGCATCGGCCTGCTCGAAGGGGTGCTCCCGAACGGCGGCGTGCAGATCGGCTCCATCCTGAGTGCCCTGAAGTTTATCTATCCAACGCAGCGGAATACAGTGGTCTGCGGTCCGCTGAGGAACCTTGACGTTGACACCTGGAACCGTTGGGTGCGCTATGTAGCCGTCTACGGCGGCTACGGGATGGAGCTGGCGCAAAACGGCCCCATTTCCGAGGAACTGAGCGCACAGGAACAGCAGGAAGCGCTGGATGAACTCATCGACCGCTATGCCTATGGCTATCAGGTGGCAGCCGGGCGAAGCGCCTTCAGTCAGACGTCCCATACAGGCGGAGATGCCGGCGGCTATGTGGGCATGATGTCCACCGGAGCGATCGAAAACGGTCAGGCCAGTGATGCCAAGCTGGTCAAGGCCCTGAGAAATGCCGGCGGCTTTGCCGGAAAGATGAAAACCGGAGGACTGACCAGCTTCGGAACGGTCAGTCTGGGGGATATCACCCTGAACGTCGGACAGCTTTTGGGAGGAGGCGCCCTGCAGGTGCTGGTGCCGAAGGCGGAAAACTCCTCGGTGACGGGGTATCACTCCGGTCTGACGGTCATCGCTTCCGGAAATGATGCCGTTCACGGCTGCGGGGCGGCCGGAGGCTATGTGGGCAGCGGGTACGGCGCCCAGATTTGGGGCGACCGCTCCAGCCTTGCCAATGTGCAGCCCAAAGGCTGCAGGGTCCAGAATCTCCGGGGGGTCTATGGAGGACTATATGCCGGAGGCTTTGCGGGACTGCTGACGTCGGCTTCCGTGGCCGATGCAAACACCAACATCTCCGATGGGATCCTTCAGGGCCTTCTGGATGCGGTCGTTTCGCAAAACGGCAATGTAGCTTCCCTGCTCAAAGCGACGATCTCAACAGTGAAGAATGCGGAAGTGTCCGCCGACAATGACGCATGGGGCTTTTCCGTGCAGGGCGTGGGAAACAGCTATCCCCGCTATGCCGGCGGGTTTGCAGGCTATGCTGAAGCCTCTGTCATCGGAGATGAAAACGGAAGCACCGATATCTCCGTGCAGCAGATCCGGCGGGTTGACGGCGGTTTGTATGCCGGCGGATTCTTTGGTCTGGCCGATGTCGGAGGAGTAGCAGAAGTATCCAATTCGGGAGAAAACCAGACAACCCTCCTCGGGCTGATCCAGGCCGGACAGGTAGATGTGCTGGACGTATTCCGGACCTATATTTATCATGCAGAAACAGAGGGCGTGGACAGCGGTCTTGTCGTGCAGGCGCACAGTGCCGACAGCGAAGGCCTTCTGAGTGAAACAAGGTATTCCGGCTGTGCGGGCGGCTTCGGCGGAGGCATCATGAACGGAACGGTGAAAAACGCCTCTGCTGAAAACGTGAGATCGGTCACCGGGCTGAATTACACCGGCGGCTTCATCGGTCATCTCGGGAAAAACGGCGCAGCCGACGTGGACAGCGCCGGACTGGCCAGTCTGTTAGGCGTGACAGCGGGCGTTCTCGATGTATTCGGTTCCCATGCGGAAACTTGCTCAGTGGAAGGTATTGCCGACGGAATGACCGTTTTGTCCGAAAACGGTCAGGAACCCATTGTCGGCGGGTTTGCCGGTTATGCAGACGTATCCCGCATCAAAAACAGTACCGTGACCGGCCTGAAGCTCGTCCAGAGCGATGAAATAGCCGGAGGCTTTGCGGGAAAGACCGATATGCACTATCTCATAGAAGTAGAGGCCAATTCCCCGCTGATCGATGCGGTGCTGAAAATCGTTAATTTCCTCGTCAAAGCCTTGTATGTGCCCAATTTAGAAAACGCCGGACTGTTAGAACTGAGCATTCCGGGAATGCAGAACGTGCTGACGCTGAAGCTGTTCAGCGAAGGAGATGCCGTTTTTATTAACCTGCTGGGATTAAAAATCGGCGTTTCTCTGGTGCGGGCGGTGGAAGAAGGGCAGACAGATACAGCCGTCGTCACGATCGGCGACAGCACCGTCCGGCTCCCCTGCACGGATCAGGGCATCGACACACAGGGGAATGACCGGGAAATCGTGCTCAACCTGCTCAAAGGGAATGCCACCAAAATTGAACGAAGCTCGGTAACGGGCATTGGGACCGGCTATGACGTAAACGCCGGGGGCGCTTCCTACTATGCGGACGGAACCGATGCCAACGGCTATGCCGGCGGATTTACCGGATATAACAACGAAGGCCGGCTGTTTGAAAATGAAATGATCTACTGCGATGTGGTGAGGGGGTCCCCCGGAAAGGTCGGGCACTTCAACGGCTATTCTACGCTGCAGACAGTATATGACCATTCAGCCGATGAATTGGAGCGGCAGAATCGGTACCATGTCTACCGGCCGGCCGTGGCGTCCGCTCAATATGCCCTCACGGAAGACGGGACCCTGATCGGAAGCGCTTCGGTGGACACAGGAACCCCGTTGCGGCTGCATCGGTTTGATCTGGTCAACCTTGCTTCTCCCATCGGGCAGTACGCCGATTGGGAAGATGCCATTCTTTCCGGCACGCAGTCGGTCACGGGGGGAACGCCGATCGGCGTGTATGAAAGCAGCGCCAAAGCCGTTCTGATGAAAGACACCCTGCCGATGCCCTCACCGGAAGACCTCATCCCCGAACCGGCTGACATACAGGACCCCTGCGACCGCACCGTTGACTATACCATTCAGAAGGTCTGGGATGACGGCGGGGATTATGATGGGATCCGGCCCACGACGATTCGGGTCAGGCTCTGGCAGCACAGTTATCAGGAAGACGGAACGCCGCTGCTTGACTCCGAAGACGAACCGGTGAAGACATTGTATGAAGAAGTCGTCATGACGCTGGCCCTGCACGGAAGGGAAAGGGCAGACGTCTGGAAGACTGTGATTCATAACCTGCCGACGGCATCGGTGACCACCGATGAGCACGACCAGGAAACTATTGTTTACTATTCCTACACGGTTGAGGAATTGTCTATAGAAGGGTATTCTTCCGTCGTTGAATATGACACAGCGTACTCAGCCGTCATCACAAACGTCCACCGCTCTGAGATCCCCCTCACAGGAGGTCCGGGTGATCTGGTGTTTGTGATCTCAGGAATAGGAATGATTGGTGCAGGAACGATTTTTTTCAGAAAAAGAAAGGAGGTCCTCCGAAAGCGATTCCCCGCAATCCAATAAGCAACCCGCTATTGTCCCAAAATACATCATGAAAGGAACATGAACATGAAAACAACCAAAAGAATCTTATCACTGGTGCTGACCCTTATGCTGGTCTGTGCCCTTTCCGTCACGGTGCTGGCCGTGCAGGGGACCGGAACGCTTCAGGTCACCGGAAATGCCAACGGAGATACTCTGGGCGGAAAATCGGTCACCATCGTTCCCATGTTTACGGAGGTCGGCGCATCCGATGTGGAATATGAGCTGGAGAGCGCATGGGAAGATTTCTTTGCCGATCTGCTCAGCACGACCACGGCTGATCCCGATCTTTCCGACAAGGCGTATGATTATGTACTCCATCTCGGAACAGACAGCCCTTCTCAGACAGCAGCAGAAAAGATGGCTGCTTTTGCTAAAGACGCAAAAGACTATTATTATGCCAACACTTCCGATTTCACCTCCGTGGCCCAGACAGCAGTGGCAAATGCTTCCACCAACACTGCTACCTTTGCCAATTTAGATGCAGGCTCCTATCTGGTCATCCCGGCTGGTTCGATTGATGAGGTTCGGGGAACCGATGCCATGATCGTCAACGTAGAGGCCGGCGAAACCACTACCGTCAGCGTGAAGGGCGTGTATCCGACCGTTACCAAGGAAGTGGAAACCAAAACGGCCGGAACCTACAGCGATGACACCTGCGCCGGTATCGGGGATGTCGTTCACTTCAAACTGACTTCCGAAGTGCCCGATATGTCGGAATACACCACCGGGTATATTTTCAATTTTGTCGATACCATGAGCGCCGGTCTGACCTATGTGGCTGATTCCGTAGAAGTGACCATCGGCACCCAGACAGATGAAGATTTAGCCTCCAGCTATACGGTTACCTGGTCCGGCCAGGTGCTGACCGTTGGCTTTGCCAATCTGAAAGCCGTGACCGGGATCGCTGCCGGAGACACCATTACCGTGACCTACGATGCCATCATCAACGAAAACGCCGTTATCGCAAGCACCGGCAACACCAACAGCGCCAAAGTCGTTTACAGCAATCACCCCGGCACCAATGAAACCGGAGAATCCAACCCTGATATTACCACTGTGTACACCTATGACCTCGTAATCGACAAATATACGGTAGAAAACTCTGTGGAAAAGAAGCTGTCGGGAGCAGTGTTTGAGATCTCCACGACCAGCGGCGGCACGGCCATCGCTTTGGTGGCAGAAGCGGCTGCGGATACCTATCGGGTAGCTGTCGCAGGCGATACCTCTACCATTACGCAGATGATCACCTCTTCCACCGGTCTTCTGACGATCAACGGTCTGGACGAAGGCACCTATTATATCCGTGAGGTCACCCCTCCGAATGGCTATAACGGCATCGCTTCTCCCATCCCCGTGGTGATCGAAAAGGAAGGCACCTCTGTGAATTATACGGTTGATTCTACCGATCAGGATACGAACCATACCGTCCGGGTGCTCAACAGCCTCGGCGTGATCCTTCCGACCACCGGCGGCATCGGTACCATTCTCTTTACTCTGGTGGGTGTTGGCGTAATCGTGGCCGGAGTGATGATCACCTCCCGCAAGAAAAAGGAAGAGAAATAATAATGAGCGACCGACAGCGGATCCTTCTCCGCGTTCTCCTGATCGTGGTGGGAGCAGGGATCCTGATCTATCCGTCTGTCAGCGAGTTTCTTTCGGAAAAAAACATCAGCCGTGCGGTAGCTTCTTACGACACGACCGTTCAGGATATGGAGCAGCAGCAGCAGAATGATCTCCTGCAGGCGGCTTCCCGCTATAATCAATTGTTAGAGCCGTCTGCGGGGTCCCGCTCCTTATCCTTCGATGAAAACGGTAAGCCCCTCTCACAGGAAAGCTACCGCCGGATCCTCGATATTGACGGAAACGGCATGATGGGGTACATCTCCATTCCCAAACTGAATCTGACCGTTCCCATCTACCACGGCACATCCGAAGCGGTCCTGCAGGTGGGGGTGGGGCATCTGGAAAACTCTTCGTTCCCGGTGGGGGGAGAATCGACCCATGCCTGTCTTTCCGGGCACAGAGGACTCCCGACGGCCGATTTGTTTACCGACCTCGACAAGATGGGGACAGGAGATGTATTTTATATCAAAGTGCTCAACCGAACCCTGTGCTATCAGGTCGACCAGATCCTCACGGTGCTTCCGCAGGAAACGCAGGAGCTGGCGATCAGCAAAGGAAAAGATTATGTCACGCTGATCACCTGCACTCCCTACAGCGTCAACTCCCACCGGCTGCTGATCCGTGGGGTGCGGAAACCGTATGAGGAAAACAAGCCCATCCCTGTGTACGAAGCGGAAGTGAGCCTGTCGTTCTGGGAGCGCCTGTCCCCGCAGTACAGGCATATGCTCATCGGCGTAGGAGCGGTGCTGCTGTTTTTGCTGGTGCGCCGGCTGGTGCTGATCCTTATCAGAAAACGAAGAAAAAAGGAGGCCTGAACATGAACAGAATGATAGTCTTTTTTCTGATTCGTGCGGAGGTTCTCCTGACGGTTCTGGGGCTGCTTTGTCTGGTTTCGCTGAATGCTTCTGCACAGCAGAAGGGAAGCCTTGAACTGCAGTGTACGTTTTCGGAAGAAGCGGAAAAGGTTCTGCTGGACGGGGACGAATACACGCTCACCAAAATAGCGGAAATGACCGGAGGAGAATGGGTGACAGAGGAGCGCTTTCTTTCGTTTGCCTGTTCCTGGGAGGGTCTTTCATCTTCAGAATCTCACGAAAAAGCCCGGCAGTTAGCCGGGATCGCCGCAGAGAACCGCTATTACGACCGAAACGGCGTAACGCAGAACGGGGCTCTTCTGTTTGACGAGATAGACACCGGGCTGTATCTGGTCACACGGGTTAATGTGGATCCGAAAAACGCCGATTTCCGGGTGGATCCGTTTTTAGTGAGTATCCCGCAGGTGGTGGACGAAAAAACCGTCTATCACGTCGTGGTCGAACCGAAGTTCAGCCATTTGACCGACGGGACTTCTATCGACACCGAACCCTCTCCTTCTCCCGGCACGCCGGAGTCCTCTGAGCCGTCTGCCACTTCGCCCGATCCTCTTTTCACAGGGGACAGCACCCGCGCAGCGGCGGTCTTCTGGCTGCTGATGGCCGGAGCCTTCCTGACGGCGGCCATCCTCCTGTTCCCCGGAAAAAGAAAACGGCCCGATCGCCGTGCAAAAAACTGATTTCCTTTTTTCCATCCTTACCGGATAGGAAACATTGACCGGATGTTTTCTATTCGGTCTATTTTTTTGATTTTTCGGGATCATTTTTGAACCTGTTGCCTTTTTTCCCGTCTATCTATCAGAAAGGGAAAACGATCGGCCCGGCCAAGGTCCAGACCAGAACCTTTTTCAAATAAACTCCAAAAAGAATTTGAACCTTTCGGCGCTTTCCCCGTCTAAGTAACAGAGAGGGAAAACGATCGGTTCCGAAATCCTTTTGAAAGCGGCCCGGTTTTCTCTTTTCAGTGTCAGGCATGGGTGCATCTCCCGGCAGAGTTTCAGCGGAAAACAGCCGGAGGCGACCGGAGTGAATGCCTGAAAAAATTAGTGCCGGGAACTTTCCGGCCGAAAAAACTATTTTAACAGGAGGTATCATCAATGAAAACTCATTCTACCCGTCAAAAACTCTTGTCCGCCATGCTCTCCGCCGCCATGGTGAGCAGTGTGGGAGCTGTATCCTGCACTGCCGTGACCGCTCAGGCCGCTTCCGAGGAAGCTTCGGCGATTCCGCAGGCGGCTGCTGCAGAGGCTCCGCAGATCTCTCATGCTATCAAAGCCACCATCGGCAATTTTGAGTACTCCATTGAAAACGGTCAGGCTACTCTGGTCAAGTACAGCGGCTCAGACGAATCCGTAACAATTCCTTCCTCCATTAAGAAAAAGTCCACCGGTGAAACCTATCCGGTCGTCCGCATCGGGGCAGAGGCTTTTAAGGGGAACACCAAGCTCACTGAGCTTTCTTTTGGAAAAAAGAACGGAAAACAAACGATACGCTATATTGACGAGAAGGCATTCTGCGACTGTCATAATCTGACAAGCGTTGATCTGTTCAGCGAGAAGCGGCTTGCTTACCAGTCTGATCTGGTTTACATCGGAAAAAGCGCATTTCAAAGCTGTGCTTTGACTAAAATAATCATTCCCGACAGCGTAGTGTATATTGACGCAAATGCCTTTTACAAGGGAATCAAACGCTCTGCTTTGGAAGGAGACGTCTACATCGGCGACAGCGTCTATTCCATTGGAGATTCTGCGTTCTTGGACGTTTCTCGAAACGAGGATGACGGTGTCACCGGCATTCGTCTGGGGGACAGCCTGAGATCTATCGGCAGGGAGGCTTTTGCCGGAAGTAAAAAACTGCCCGGAGGAGCTGTGTACATTCCCAGCACGGTAACTACGATCGACATGAAAGCCTTTAAGGCCTCGGATGGCTGCGGAGAAAAGCAGGTTCTGTTGAATGAAATAGCGAATGTTTCCGGCGGGTATGACAGTGTGATCGAAGCGGCTTACCGGTTTGCCAGCGGCGATTATGCTTCCTACTACCTTGTCAGCGCCGAGAACAACAAAGCCTGCGAGAAATACTGCAGCAACAGAGCCATGTGGGATGGCGATCTTGGATCCAACCGTCCGGCTTATGTGGTCTCTGATAAAATGAAGAACATCGCCAGTGTCAGCAGAACCGGCGCCTATGTCGGCGATTCCGTCACCTTTGCCGGAGAAGCGACAAAAACCTCTCCGACCGGTCAGTATTGCTACAAAGTGATCCTGAAAAATATTGACACCGGGATAACCCAGAGCTTCTCTTCTCAGGTTTCAGACCTGAAAGTCTTTTACAAGAAAATCACCGTTAAAGCAGCCGGTATCTATAACGTGACCATTTATTCCTATCAGGCGGAGGAAAACGGAGACAAAACAATCACCGACAAAGTGTACAGAAAGCTCGTGGTATCGGAACCTCTGCAGAACACCAGCAGTCTGAGAAACACTACCGACGGCGTGGATTACACTGCCGAAGATTTGGAAGAAAACGGAGTTGTTGACCTTGATCTGAGCGATAAATTTAAAATTAGGACTTCTGTTGAAGGCGGATTCGGAGAAGGTTCTGTTTCCTATTCCTATGTTCTCAAAAGAAAAACCGCCAAAAAACAGGCGCTTTACTATGAAACCGATGAGGATTATCGTGATAGCATGGGTGCTGCCATTTATGAAACATCCAGCGGAGCCCTTGCCAGCAAGTTTTTTTCCTTCAAAACGTCCAACAGCCATTATCGTACGCCCGGCACCTATTATCTGACCATCTTTGCCAGAGATCCCGCCAGACGGGTGGTTTCCAGCAAGACGATCACCCTCAAGGTAAGGATGAACGTCGGACAAACTGCCAGCATCGAATATCGTAATCTGACCTATGATCAGGCAAAATTCGATGGTTCCAAGCCTTCTGCCTACTTTGTCTATTATCGCAAAGATGGGGGAGAAAGGGAGTATGTGGGACACAAGAACGTATCTAAAGATGGATTATTAGGAGCAAGCTCTGCGAAATTCTCACCTGCCGAAGCAGGCAAGTACAGAATCTACATCAAGCGCACGCAGGAGAAGGACGGCAAAACAATTGTGGCGGAAGACTATTACACCGTTACGGTTCAATAAATCCTGAAAGCATCTTTCCCGGATAACCATCCGCCGCAGAACGAAACCAAAGCGTTCTGCGGCGGTTTTTTGGCGCAAAAAAACCTGCCCCGTCGGGACAGGCGTCTTGTCTGAAAATAAGTTCAAAAAAATCATCATACAAAGAAAAAATCCTGCCGCATTCACGGCAGGATTTTCGTTCTGGAGCGGATGACGAGGCTCGAACTCGCTACCTCAACCTTGGCAAGGTTGCGCTCTACCAGATGAGCTACATCCGCATCTCTTACTGATCTCTCAGCAACGAATATGATTATACACTACCCATCCGCAAAAGTCAAGGGTTTTTTGAAAAATATTTTTGCAGTCTGTTGCATAGCAATAGAACGAGGTGGTCCAGATGCTGGAATTGTTAGCAGATTTGGTGGGGAAACTATCGTTTTTCTTCATTCTTCATGTCACAAGCGCCGGACAATTCCCCCGCCCGCTGGGGGAAGAGGAAGAAAAGGACTGTTTGAAACGCTACCGCAGCGGGGACGAGGCGGCGGGGGAAAGGCTGGTGGAGCATAACCTGCGGCTGGTGGCGCATATCGTCAAAAAATACTATGCGTCCGGGGCCGACCCCGATGATTTAGTGTCCATCGGAACAATCGGCCTCATCAAAGCCATCCGCACCTTTGACCCGTCCAAGGGCATCAAGCTCTCCGGCTATGCTTCCCGCTGCATTGACAATGAGATCCTGATGTATTTCCGCTCTATCCGGAAAACTGCCCAGAATGTTTCTCTTCAGGAGCAGATCGACTCCGATTCGGACGGAAACGCCCTCACCCTGATGGACGTTCTCTCCGTGGACGACACCATCGTGGAAGACCTGGACCGGAAGCTCCAATTGGAAGCCCTCGGCCACTATCTCCGGGAAAGTCTGACCCCCCGGGAACAATTGGTCATCCGGCTGCGCTACGGTCTGGACGGCTCAGCGCCCCTGACGCAAAAGGAAGTGTCGGCCCTGCTGAAGATTTCCCGGTCCTATGTGTCCCGCATTGAAAAGAAAGCGCTTTCCGCTCTTCGTGCCCGCTATGAGGAGGGAACGCTGCTCTGAAAACAAAGCCGCCGCTTCCGCTGTCAGGCAGGGAAGAGGCGGCGGTGGTTTGTTACGGGGTTTCGGCAGGCTCCGAGGAGGCGGCGGTGGTTTCGGCGGTGTTTTCGAGGTTCCCGAACGAAACGGTCTGCCCGGCCTCGGCAGCCGTACTCTCCGGTGCTTCCCCGTCAAACCGGATGGAAACGCCGTTGACCTGCACGCCCTCATCAGCCCGCACCATGACGTACTTCACCCCGTCAATGATCCGGGTGTTCACCATAAACCCGAACTGCGGGTCCACTTTGATGGAAACATAGGAGTTTTTCAGTTCGAGATTTTTCTGGTCCACGATATTCTGCGGGGCGATGGCAGTATCTTCTCCGAAACCGGCGGCATATTTCTCGTCAAAATCCGCCATTTCCGTTTCCCCGGCTCCGCAGGTGGTCAGCACCCGGCGGACGTCATTTTTATCCAGCACCAGCGGCTCCGGGTCGTGGCTTTCCTTATGCTCGGTAATGATGTCCGAGATCATATGGTTCACCGACTGCACAAACTCGAGGCTGCAGCTTTCCGGCGCAGCGGAAGAGATCAGGGTGCGGAAGGTTTCCTTCTGTTCGGCGGGGGGCATCTGTGCCTGCGTTCCAAACAGCGCCTCCACCTCGGCGGCATGGTTTTCGGAAATGCTTTTGGTGTAGAACAAAGCGTTGTAGATATTGGTGCTGCGCTCATCAAAAGCGGGGAACATAAAGCCGATCTCGGGCTGTGCGACGGAAACCTCGTTCCCGACCGTCAGAAAACGGCTGCTGCCGGTGGCAAAGCCCAGACCGGTTTTTGTGACCTTCAGCGGGCAGACGGCGCAGACAAAATAGCGGAACACCTCTCGGGAATCTTCCAGTTCTTCCTCGTTTTTGGAAAAGGAAGGCACGTCGTACACGTCATAGGCCGTAAGGATCAGATACATCGTATCGCAGGAATAGCAGGAAATGATCTTTTCGTAAAACTGCTTCATAATCTCCTCATTCTGCAGCTCGCAGTCCCGCACATCCGACAGCAGTTTATGTTCGGCGCCCTCACTCACCATCTCCGGAGTAAAATCAATGGTCATCAGGTTGCGCCCCACGGCGCCGGTAACGGGTTTTTTCATCAGCTTCAGCAGCCATTCCCGCTGTTCGTCCTCCAGACTCATCAGGGGGATCTCAAAGGTGGAGAAGATCTCTCCCGCTGTATCCACGCAGCAGCCGTGCACAGCGTTGATATTGGTTTTTTCCGGTTTGAACCGGCGCCGGATCTCGGCAAGTTCCTTATCTGTCATCGTTTTTCCCTCATTTATATAGGATGTTGCCCCTGCACAGTCAGCGGGCACGCTTCTCATTATAGCAGTTTTTCCCGACAGATACAATCATTTTAGGAAATCAATTTTTGTTGGCAGCGGCGGCGTTGGACCCCGGGATTATCAGCCGTCTTCTTCTGTTAAAAGTCTTGCAAACCAGCGTGACGCTGGACCCGGGTCTGGGGGAGTGCCCCCAGACCCCCCTTCCGGGGCTTGCACCTAAAGAAGACGCTAAAAGGCTTGCAAACCAGCGGCGGCGTTGGACCCCGGGATTATCAGCCGTATTCTGCTGTTAAAATTCTTGCAAAGGAGAGCAAGTTTTCGTCCACCTTTTTCAAAAGGTGGCAGAGTCCAGAGGTGCGGGTCTCCGGTGGAGACCTC
>CACYCG010000118.1 GCA_902772855.1 uncultured Ruminococcus sp. | reverse complement strand
TTCGGTCCTTATCTGTCGCAGGCGGAGGATATTTGAAGGGAGTTGGCCCTAGTACGAGAGGACCAGGCTGAACGAACCGATGGTACACCAGTTGTCTCACCAGAGGCATAGCTGGGAAGCTAAGTTCGGAAGGGATAAACGCTGAAAGCATCTAAGCGTGAAGCCGACTCCAAGATAAGATATCCCACAGAGTAATCTGGTAAGACCCCTTGTAGACTACAAGGTTGATAGGCTGCGTGTGTAAGCGTTGTGAGACGTGTAGCTTGGCAGTACTAATAGGTCGAGGGCTTGTCCAAGTGTTTTCCTTGGATTCTTGCTTTGGTTTATTCAGTTTTCAGGGTGTGAACCCGAAAGAGTCTGTCGGTTGACAGACTCTTTTTTTTACGGTATCATGAAACCATCGAAACAAAACGGACATTTCATGAAGGGAGCTGACCGTATGCAGTCGCCTCTTGCTGATCGAATCAGGCCCTCCGATCTTTCCGAGATCGTCGGGCAGCATCATTTACTGGACAAAGGCCGCCCGCTGCGGCAGATCATTGAATCGGGAAAGATCCCGAATATGGTCTTTTACGGGCCGTCCGGCGTGGGCAAAACCACGCTGGCGTCCCTGATCGCCCGGCGCACCAACCGTTCTCTGCGCCGTCTGAACGGCACCACCGCTTCCACAGCGGATATCAAAGCGATTTTTTCGTCTCTGGAAGGGTTTGACGGTGTCAATGGGATCCTTCTCTATCTTGACGAGATCCAGTATTTTAATAAAAAGCAGCAGCAGACCCTGCTGGAGTATATCGAAAACGGCAGCATTACCCTGATCGCCTCCACCACGGAAAACCCGTATTTTTACGTTTATGGGGCGATTCTCAGCCGGGCGACCGTGTTTGAATTCAAGCCGGTAGAGCCGGAGGATGTCACCCTTGCCGTTTCCCGCGGATTTTCTGTTCTTTCTCGGGAATATGGCTGTGAGATCGTCCCGGAAGAAGGCGTGTGTCGGAGGATCGCTCTTTCCTGCGGGGGCGACGTGCGGAAAGCCCTGAATGCCGTGGAATTAGCGGCGGCGGCTTCTCCCCGGGTGGATGGGGTTCTGCGCATTTCTTTGGAAACCGCCGCAGAGCTTTCCCAAAAAAGCGCCGTGCGCTACGACCGGGAGGGTGATGAGCATTACGATTTGCTCTCCGCTTTTCAAAAATCCATGCGCGGCTCCGACCCGGATGCGGCGGTGCATTATCTGGCCCGTATTTTAGCCGCCGACGATCTTCCTTCCGCCTGCCGGAGACTGATGGTGTGCGCCTGCGAGGACGTGGGGCTGGCCAATCCGCAGATCATCCCGATCGTTAAAGCCGCTGTGGATGCGGCGTTCATGGTCGGGCTGCCGGAGGCCCGCATTCCTTTGGCGGATGCGGCGATTTTAGTTGCGCTGTCTCCTAAATCCAATTCGGCGTATATGGCCTATGAAAAAGCGATGAAAGACATCCGTGCCGGAAAAGCGCCGGGCTTCCCGAGACAGCTTCAGAATAAACATTATGACGGAGCGGAAGCCGCCGTAAAGGGGCAGCATTATTTGTACCCGCATGATTTCCCCGACCACTGGACAGCCCAGCAGTATCTGCCGGACGGGGTCAAAGAGGCTGTCTATTATGAGCCGGGGGAGAATAAGAACGAACAGGCGTACCGGGCCTATTGGGACCGGATCAAGGGCGGGCATCCGCCCGAGGAAGGGAAATGAGGGGTTTTTCGTGAAGATCGGAGAGGTGGAGATCCACGGATTTGCGGCGCTGGCGCCGATGGCGGGCGTGACCGACCGGGCGTTCCGGGAGCTTTGCGTGGGCTTTGGGGCGGCTTATGTGGTCGGAGAAATGGTCAGTGCCAAGGGGCTGGCGTACCGGAGTGAAAAATCGTTTGACCTGCTGCGCCTTTCGCCTGAGGAACGCCCGGCGGCGGTGCAGCTTTTTGGAAACGAACCGGAGGTTATGGCGCAGTCTGCTCAGGCGGCGATGGCCTACGGCCCGGAGATCATCGACATCAATATGGGCTGCCCGGCACCGAAAATCGTTTCGGGCGGCTGCGGTTCGGCGCTGTTGAAGCAGCCCTCGCTTTGCGGGGAGATCGTGGCGGCGGTCAAGGCGGCTGTTCCGGTTCCGGTTACGGTGAAGATCCGCAAGGGCTGGGACAGCCGTTCGGTCAATGCGGTGCAGGTGGCGCAGATCTGCGAGCAGGCCGGAGCCGATGCCATCACCGTGCACGGCCGCACCCGGGAACAGCAGTATGCGCCTTCTGCCGATTGGGAGATCATCCGTCAGGTCAAGCAGGCGGTTTCGGTGCCGGTCATCGGCAACGGGGACATCACCTGCGCCCGGGACGCCGCCGCCATGTACGAGCAGACCAACTGCGACCTGGTCATGGTGGGGCGGGGAGCCTTGGGGAACCCGTGGATTTTTCAGGAAATCAACCTCCTGCTCGGCCACGACCGTCCCTCCCTGCCAGTGTCCACAGCGGAGCGCCTTTCGGTGCTGCTGCGGTTTGTGGCGAAGCTGTGCGAATATAAAGGAGAGGACATCGGAATGCGGGAGGCCCGCAAGCATACGGCGTGGTTTCTGAAAGGAATGCGGGGAGCGGCTTCTTTGCGGGCGGCTGCGGGCAAACTCAGCCGGTATGACGATCTGATCGAACTGTGCCGGGGTATTCCGATGGAATAACGCCAACAATAAAAGGGGGACGCAGCGTGTTTACAGAGGCTTTTCAGGAGGTTCTGACGCTTTTGCGGGCGGGCACGGGGGATATTGCCCGGTTAGCGCAGTGGGATCAGTCGAACGTCAGCCGGTTTCGCAGCGGCAGGCGGGTGTCCGCTCCCGGGGGAGAGGCGGCTGCACGGCTGGCGCAGGCCATTTGCGCCTTTGCGGAGGAATCGGGTCAGACAGAGCGGCTTTCAGCCTGGTGCGGCTGTCCGGAACAAGCGGATGCGGGAGAGCGGCAGAAGGCGGTCTCCCGCAGGCTGTTTGCGGGGGAAGAACCCCGCTCGGGGAAAAAACGGCAGGAGCACACGCCGTATGCTTCCATCGGAGACCGGCTCGACCGTTTCATGAAGGCGCTGGACTTGTCCAACGTGCGGCTCGGGCGCATGATCAATCTGGACGCTTCCTACATCAGCCGGTTCCGCAGCGGGCAGCGCTCGCCCCGATCCAATCCGAAGATCATGTCGGACCTGTGCCGGGCGCTGTGCGGGCACTGCATTTCGAGCCATGCCCAGGAAGCCGCCGCCCGGCTGACCGGCATTTCGCCCCTGCTGCTAACAGAAGAGGAAGAAGGAACGCTGCAGATCCAGCGGTGGCTGTTTGATGAAACCGGCTCGGGGGATACGCCCACGGTGGAACGGCTGCTTTCCAATGTAGATTCCTTTTCTATGGACCGGCCGGACGATGCTCCTTTGGTTTCTTCGGAAGAGCTGCAGCGGCTTCGGGAGGACCGCCGGGTGGTGTATGACGGGCACAAGGGGCTGCAGGAGGCTTCCCTGCGGTTTTTGGCGCAGATCCTTGCCAAGGGGAGGGGCGCTGTCATGATGCTCTATTCGGATCAATCTATCGAATGGCTGGTGGAACCGGAAGAGTTTGGGAAAAATGGTATTATCTCATGAAACAATGCGTCCGTCAGGGGATCCGGATCAAGGTGATCCATCATCTGAACCGGGAAATCGAAGAGGTCAGCCGCTCCATGCGGGACTGGTTTGTGCTGTATATGTCCGGAATGGTGGAATCCTATTATCGGAAAAGGCAAAATGACGGCTGCTTTTCTCATGTATTGTTTTTTGCCGAGGGGGTGGGCTGTATTGCGGGCGCCAATATCATCGGGGTGCCGGAAAGCACCTGGAACTACCGGTTTTTCACGGAGCCGGAAGAGATGGCAAAGTTCCGGACGGGGTATGACTATCTGCTCTCCACCTCCCGGCCGCTGATCACCACCTGCAGCGGCATTCGCTGCCGCCAGCAGCCCCCGCTCGAAGGGAAGAAGATCAAGATGTTCGGCGCCTCTTTTTCGCTCGGGACGATGCCGGAGGAGGTGCTTCAAAGCGCTTTGCAGCGCTATCATGCGGATGAGCCGGTGCGTCAGGCCGCCCTGTCGGAATGGCGGATGCGGCGGGAAAGGCTGATGGACAAGGTCCGCACGGGCACGGTGGAGGAATATGTGCCAGTGGCGGCGCCGGGGGAAGAAGACCGGTTTTTGATGGATATTCCGGAGCAGCGTTTTTATTACACGCCGGAGGAATACCGCTGCCATTTGGAAGCGGTGGCACAGTTTCAGAAGGAGCACAGCAGCTATACGTTTTATCCCCTTCCGGGAGCGCTGTTTCCGAATACGCTGATCCGCTTTGATGAAACCGTTGTGCGGATCTCCCGCCTCAGCGAGCCGTTTTTCACCTATCTGGTCACCCACCCTGCCCTGACGGAGAGCTTCGATGCCTATGCCAAAAAACTCCGCAGTATCAGCGGAAACGCCGAAAGCGCCGCACCCCAAGGGCACGACCAGCGGGCGGCTCAGAAAATAGAGAATAACGAATAGATAAAAATGGTCGGTATTCCGGTCAGGCCCATCTTCTGGCGTTACGTTGATGAAGGGCGAAAGGCTGCCCCAATGGTTTACTGTCCTGCCCGGAAGCGTGGCCGTCAGGGAAAGGTAATCTCCCACATCAACGCAG
>CACYCG010000117.1 GCA_902772855.1 uncultured Ruminococcus sp. | reverse complement strand
GCTGTGCGATGTTTTTTGTTTAGGGAATCATTCCTTTGGTCATTTTCCAGGAGAGGATCCGCATGACGGCATGGTCGAGCAGGTCTGTTTCGATCACGCCGCTGTGGACGGCCGCTAAGACTTCCTGATAGGCTGTTTCAATATCCGAAACACAGAGCATATCATTTCCCGCCAAAACTGCCTGCACGGCGGGGGAAGAATCCGAAGCGTATTTAGAAATGGCATCCATCACGAGGTCGTCTGTGACAATGATTCCGGTAAAGCCCAGCTCCTTGCGCAGGACCTCATGAACCGGTCCGGACAGAGAAGCGGGGCGGTCGGGGTCCATGCATTCTACAATATTGTGGCTGACAAGAACCATGTGGGCGCCTGCTTCAATGCCTGCCGCAAAGGGAAGAAAATCATTTTTCCGGAAGGTTTCCATCGTGCGGTTGTCGATGGCGATCCCCGTGTGGGTGTCCACATTATTGCCGTAGCCGGGGAAATGCTTGAGGGTGGCGGAAATACCGTTGGCCTGACTGATCCGCACGATCTCCCGGATGCAGTCCGCTGTGATCTCCGGGCTTTCTCCTAATGAACGGTAATACATAAAATCCCCCTCGCTGCGGCTGATGTCGCACACCGGGGCTAAGTTGGTATTGATCTTCAGGGATTTCAGGAGCTGGGATTTCTGAAGGGTATCCGTTTTCAGCGCCTCCAGACCGCCCAGGGCGTACAGCTCCCGGGGAGAGGAAAAGTATCCGTCCATGAGCTGAGGGTTGCCGCTGAGACGGCTGACCGTTCCGCCTTCTTCGTCCACCGCTATGATCATGGGGATCTTCGGTGAAAGCAGATAGGAGTTATTGTTGGCGGTCACTTCATCTTTGGAATGATCGGTGAAGTCCCTGTCAAAGAGAACGTATCCGCCCAATTGATAGGTATAAGCCGTGGCAGCCGCTTCCACGTCGGGACACCGGGCCAGCAGAATTTGTCCGACTTTTTCTTCGAGCGTCATGGTTTTCATGAGGGTGTAGGCTTTTTCGTAATTGTGGGAGAAGATCCCTTCGTCTCTCCACTCCTTCGGAACAGGGGAAGTGTCTTCCTCTTCTTCGCTGTCCGCACTCACCGGGGAAGGCGCTTTGCTTTTCTCCCGGAGAATGGATGCGGGAGAAGAAGAGCCTGCCTCGGAAGGCTCGGCTGTGGAGCCGCACCCGGCGGCACAGGCAATCACGGCTGCACACAGCAGCAGCGAAACTCCTTTTTTCAAAACGGAAGACTTCAAACGGTTTCCTCCTTTCCGGATGATCCAAAAATGGTTTCGATCATATGCAGGTTCCAGCCGGCGCACAGTTCTTCCGCCCGCAAAACCGCTTCATCCCGCACCTGCTCGGGAGCGTGGGCATCGGAACCGACGATGACCCGCAAAGGGCTTCCGGACAAACGCTGCCAGAAGCGGGGATGAGGGTACGGGGACCGGTCGCCGTCCGGGAAGGACATGATTCCCCGCCGCAGGCCGTTTGCGTTGCATTCTAAAATCGTGTTGTGTTTTTCCGCCGCCTGCAGAATGATCTCACAGGCTTTGTCACAGTTTTTATCCCACGCAAAATCATTGATAAACATCACGTCCGGATGCACCAGCATGGGAAACAGACCGGTTGACAACGCTTCTTCGATGGCATAAGCATACTCGACATAGTCATGGGTGCTTTCTGCGGAGAAGATGTTGCGCAGCACGCCGGAAGGCATATGAAAAAAATGTTCCCCCAAAGCCAGAAAATCCATCTGAGGGTTTTCTTTCAGCGAAAGATAATAGGGAAGATATTCTTCCATATATTCGATCTCCAGTCCGGTGTAGATCCGAAGTTTTCCTTTCAGGGAGGCTTTCAGGTCAGCAATCTCCTGCAGGTACTCCGGAAACTCTTCGTAATCCATGCGGTAGCCGTAATCATGGTCCGGAAATGGCGCATGTTCTGAGAACCCGAGAATATCCATCCCGGCCGCAAGGGCCGCATCGGCATAATCCGAGGCGGTGCCGAAACCATGTTTGCATCTTTTTGTGTGGGTGTGAAAGTTTGTCTTCACACTTCGTCACCTCTTTCCCTTCTTCCTGCTTTGTATCATACCACATTTTCGGATAACATTCCACTTTTTTTCAAAAAAACATCTCACTCCCTGTCCGATGCCCCGGAAAGGGAAACAGCCCCCGTTCGGCAGGGGAAGAATGTGAATAGTTCGCTCTTGCTTTTCGCTCTCCGCTGAGAAAGGACGCTGTTTCTGCCGTTCATTCCCATTTCATGACCGTTCGTTCCCCTTTCGATTGAATAATACAAAAATCCATGCTACAATGGAATAGTATTATAAATATTTCATAAAAACCCCGGTTGGACGGGTTCCGGTGAATGTTTATAACGATCAGGAACCATACAAAGGAGGATGATACCATGTGAAAAAAATCAGTGTCCGGTTTGAGGAGGATAAAGGACTTGACGGAATAGAAGTGATCGTGAGGGCGGCCAGCCGACAGGATGAAGATGTGCAGAAGCTGATGGAAACGGTCTCCGATCGCTCCGGCCATAATCTTGAGGTGTTTGACAGCAGCGGCACCCGGTGCCTGGTGGATGAAAATGATATTATCTACGTTTCGTCCAATGGAAAACAGGTACATATTGTCACGTCCCTTGGGTTTTATTTCGTCAGGCAGAGACTGCACAATGTGGAGGAGCTTCTGAGCAGCAGCTGTTTTCTGAGGATCTCCCGCTTTGAGATCATCAATCTGCGAAAAGTCAGCAAATATGATTTCACGCTCGGAGGGTCTTTCCGGATCGAATTTGAAAACGGGATGGAAACATGGGCTTCCAGACGATATATCTCTGCTGTCAAAAAGCGGCTGATGGAAGAGGAGGGAAAAGTATGATCAAAAAGACGCTGATCAGAGCTGTCATCGGCTTTTTTATCGGCATTTTGATGGGAAACGGGATCGCTTTCCTGACAACGTTTCCTGCTCCCGACGGGTTTCCTGTGGCCGATTTATTAACGGAAAAGATAGGCTCTCCCCTGCAGGCGTTTATCGTGCAGACTCTTGTGTCGGGATTGTTCGGAGCTGTCTGCTTCGGAGGCGTTTCGCTGCATGACTGCGACAGACTGCCTCTGGCCGTTTCCTGCCTCTCCCATTGTCTTCTGATGGTCCTCTCCTACATTCCTGTTTCCGTTTTCCTGTGCTGGACAAACTCTTTGGAGGAGCTCCTATTCATGGCCGGGATCCAGATCGTGGTGTATTTTATCATCTGGCTGATCATGTATTCTTTGTACAAAAAAGAGATCCGGGAGCTGAACTCCATGCAGGAACACTATCTTCGCCGCAAAACTACAGAAAAAAAGGAGGAAACAACATGAGAAGCAAACCACTCAAACGAATGTTGGCCATTTCTCTGGCGGTCACCATGCTGACACCGGTCTCCGTTCTGCAGTCGGCTGATTTTTCATCGCTGATAGTCTCTGCCACAGGCGTAACGCAGGCTGTGATCGTGGAAAACGGCATCTGCGGAGAAACAGCCACCTATACCCTTGACGATCAGGGCACGCTCACGATCCTCGGAAGCGGTGCCGTTGGGGAGAGTGCTTTTGCGGGAGGGGTCTATGCAAACGCCCCGGATGTTTTGAACATTGTTTTCGCACCGGGAAGCACGATTCAGGAGATCGGTGCCGGCGCTTTCAGCGTGCTGGAAAACCTGCAGACCGTGCAGATTCCCGCCACGGTCGGTCTGATCGCCGACCATGCATTCAGCG
>CACYCG010000116.1 GCA_902772855.1 uncultured Ruminococcus sp. | reverse complement strand
TGCAAGCCCCGAACGGGGGGTCTGGGGGAGAATCCCCCAGATACGGGGTGCAGCGCCGCCGCTGCCGTCACGCTGGCCGGTTGACAAAACCGGGCCGGTGTTCTATAATGTGTGAAAGCGAGGGTGCCGAACGGGCCCATAGTACAAAAGGAGGTGTTTTGATGAATCCTGAATCTTCGATGCAGTCGTCCATGCAGGCGGCAGAAGGAATGGTCTCGGATATGAGTACCTTTTCCGCGATTTTTTCTCTGATCGTCACGGTGCTGCTGATCGTAGCCATGTGGAAGCTGTTTGAAAAGGCCGGTCACGGTGGTTGGAAATCCCTGATACCGATCTATAACGTGTTCATTCTCTGCCGGATCGTCTATGGAGCAGGGATCAAGTGTCTGCTGTTTTTCGTGCCGATCCTGAACATCATCGTTTCCATCATGTTCTGGTTCCGATTGGCGGAAGCCTACGGAAAAGGGATCGGGTTCGGTGTCGGACTGCTGTTCCTCCCGAACGTCTTCACCCTGATTCTGGCCTTTGGCGATGCACAATACGATGGACCGGTCAGCGACGTGCTGTTCTGACCTGCTCTGGCTCCTGTCGGATTGTCCGGCAGGAGCTGAGCTTTATAAAAAATCAAAAAATCTTTCAAAATCTATTGACAAACCGCTTGAAGTACGGTATAATACATATCGTTGTAAAAATGCGAGTGTGCTGGAATTGGCAGACAGGCACGTTTGAGGGGCGTGTGTTTCACGACGTACGGGTTCAAGTCCCGTCACTCGCAGAACAGTGAAAACTGTCAGAAAATGCGCTCGGCTTCGTCGGGCGCATTTTTGCATTTACCCGGTTTTCAGACCGTTATTTTCAGACAGGTGATGCACATTGAGCAAAAGAAAGAAAAAACAGCGCCCGGTCCGGCTGATGCTGCCGCTGCTGCTCCTGTTGGCCGGCGCAGCGGCTCTGACAGCCTACAGCACCCACCCCCGGGAATTTTTGCAGGCCATCGGGATCCACCAGCACACCTTTGGGGACTGGGCGGTCGCCAAGGCTCCCGGGTGCGAAACAACCGGACGGGAAGAGCGCTCCTGCGCCTGCGGGGAAACGGAGTCCCGCACGCTGGCGGCGCTGGGACATTCCTATGAAGTCATTCAGACCATCGCCCCCACCTACGAAACAGAAGGCTGCCGGGAGGAACAATGCACCCGCTGCGGAAACGTTTTCCGGGAAAAAACCGCCGACCCTCTGGACCCCATCCCCGTTTCCTCTTTGCAGATGGAATGGGAGGAACAGAAGGAATATGACAGAACACCGTTTTTTCCGGAAGTGACGATCACCCATAACGGAATACCGCTTCTGGAAGAGGATTCCCTGTATTCCATCACCTATGCCGAAGGCTCCACGGACATTGGGGTGTACACCGCCGTGATTACGATGAAGGGAATGTACAGCGGCTCCAAAACCATCAAGTACAGCGTGCTGCCGCCTTCTACCACCCTGTTTTCCGGGCGGCGCACCATCACTTCCGCCACCTTCTGCTGGGAAAGCCGGGAGGGGATCGACGGCTATGAACTGCAGTATGCCCGGGAAGCGGACTTCTCCGATGCGGTAACGGAAGAATGGGGCGCAGAAGAAACGGTCCGCTCCTTCCCGGAATTGCCGGAAAACACACAGTATTTCGTCCGCATCCGCACCATTTGTCATGTGGGAGAAGAGCGCCTTGCCTCCGTCTGGAGCCCAACCGAAGAACTGGGCACCTGCCGGGTGGTGGAGGAAGACGGCATCACCTATATCGACGGGGTGCTGATCGCCAACAAAACCTATTCCCTCCCCTCCTGGTTCGGAAGCGGAACGGACAGCAAAGCCGACAATGCTTTTTCCGATATGCAGCGCTCGGCTTCCTCGGACGGCATCAGCCTGTGGGTCGTTTCCGGCTATCGAAGCTATTCCCTGCAGGATTACCTGTTCCGGCGCTATTCTTCCGAACGGGGTCAGGAGGCCGCCGAACGGGTCTCCGCCCGTCCGGGCCATTCGGAGCACCAGACCGGGCTGGCTTTTGACGTCAACACCACCTCCGCCGCCTTTGCCGGCACCCCGGAAGCGCAGTGGCTTGCGGAAAACTGCTGGCGGTTCGGCTTTGTGGTGCGCTACCCGGAGGAAAAGGAAGATATCACCGGCTATTCCTACGAACCGTGGCATATCCGCTATGTCGGAGCAGAACTGGCCGCTGAGCTGTATGAAAACAACTGGACGCTGGAAGAATACTTCGGCATTTCTTCCAGCTATGCCGACTGAGCAGGCGGCAGGCGCATCCGCTGTCCGCATCCAACATCTGAAAAGGAGGACTCTTCTATGAAAAAAAACAAACGAATGCTGCCCCGCTGCGGCGCCGTTCTGCTGGCCGGTGCCTTGCTAACAGGAACTGCTTTGGCAGGGCCTCTCTGCGGGCAGGACCCATTTATCCGGAAGGTACGGGCCGTCACCCCCGAAAGCAGCTTTCAGTACAGCCTTTCCGGAGGAGAAGCGGTCATTACCAAATACACCGGCACCGAAACGCAGGTGGAAGTGCCCTCGACCCTCGGCGGCTGCCCCGTGACCGAGATCGGCAGCACGGCGTTCCGGGGCTGCAAAACGATGGAGACCCTTTCTCTGCCCGAAGGCCTGCGCTCCATCGGCGACAATGCCTTTTATTTCTGCCCCGCGCTGGAGGAGATTTCCCTCCCCTCTTCCCTGAAAAGCATCGGCAAAAACGCTTTCGGGCTTTGCCAGAAACTGAAAAACGCCGACCTGCCGGAGGAACTGGAGACCCTCGGAGCCGGAGCCTTTGCCACCTGCACCGGGCTGCAAAGCGTTTCTCTTCCCTCGGGCCTGTCCTGCGTGGAAAGCAATACCTTTAACACCTGCACCTCCCTGCAGGCGGTCACGCTGCCGCAGGGCCTGACAGCCGTGGGAGAACGGGCGTTTTATACCTGCACCGCCCTTTCCGGCGTAACGCTTCCGGAAGGGCTGGAAACGATCGGCAAGGAAGCCTTTGTCGGCTGCTCCGGGATGAAGAGCTTTGAAGTCAGTGAGGGCAGCGAACACTTCCGAGCAGAAAACGGCCTGCTCTATTCCAAGGACGGCGCCACGCTGGTCGCCTGCCCCGGCGGAAAAGAAGGAGCAGTAAAAGTGCCTTCCGGCGTTCTCACCATCGGCGCCTGCGCTTTTCAGGATTGCGACAAGGTAACGGACGTGACCCTTCCCAAAGGGCTGACCGCTATTGAAGCCTATGCCTTTTCTTCCTGCGGGGGGCTGGACGGAATGCGCCTGCCCACCGGGGTGGAACAATTAGGAGATGAGGCGTTTGCTTCCACGTCCCTGACAAACCTCACCGTTCCCGCCAGCGTCACTTCGTTCGGCACACGGGTGTTTGCCTATTCCGGCCATCTGACGATCTTCGGAAAAACGGGCACCAAGGCGGAGGAATACGCCAATGCCAATCAGATTCCCTTCGCCGCAGCCGGCACTTTCACCAACTGCTCCTACCTCAGCCGCTCCACCATCCCCACGCTGACAGCGGTTACAGTAAAAGGCAGCGCCGTGTACGGCAAGGGAGAAAGCCGCTATGCCTATTATTATAAAAAATCCGGCAGCTCTGCGTGGACGTCTGTCGGAGAAAAATACGGGACCCTCCGGGAAGTCACCCTGTATCTTCCGACTGTCACGGAGTATAAGGTGATGGTCAAGGTCAAGGACGAGCAGGGACGGGTGAAGACGAAGATCATGTCCATTCAGGTGACCGCTCCCTCCAAAAGCAGCCTGGTGAACACCTCTTCGGTCAGCGCCCTTTCCCTGCAGAAGGGAGAGACCCTCACCATCACCGGCGCCTCCACCGGCGGAAACGGCACGGTGCGCTATGCCTTTTACATGAAGAAAGCCTCCAGCAAGGGGTACACCGCCATTGGGGAGGCGTTTGGGACGGACGTCAGCGTCACCTGCAGGCCGAGCTTTGCACAGGAATATGACATCCGGGTGCTGTGCAGGGATGAACTGGGAACCGTTGCCATCAAACAGTACCGCATTCGGGTGAACGCCTGAGCCTTTCCCCAAAAAAATGGCATAGGCAGCCAGCCTGTGAATACAATGAAACAGAACAGACGGCAGGGGCCTCCCCTGTGCGGTCGGGCCGAAAGGCAGCAGGAAATACACTGTGGGACAACGGTTTCGGTTGTCTCACAGTTTTTTCATAAGCAGAACGGAAAGGAAGGAATGCTATGTGTTTTCAGCCTGAAAACAAATCCACGGCGCAGCAGGAAACGGCTCTGGCGATGAAAGTGTCCGCCGTGAGCATTGTGGTCAATCTGCTGCTGTCCGTCCTGAAATTAGCGGCCGGGCTGATCGCCTCTTCCGGGGCGATGGTCTCCGATGCCGTTCATTCCGCTTCGGACGTATTCAGCACGATCGTGGTGATGATCGGAGTTAAGCTCTCTTCCAAAAAGCCCGACAAGGAACACCCTTACGGTCACGAACGATTGGAATGTGTAGCCTCTGTGGTGCTGGCGGTCGTATTAGCGGGAACCGGACTGGGAATCGGCTGGAGCGGCGTGGAAAAGATCGCCCGGGCGGATACGGAAACGCTGGCTGTTCCCGGGGTGCTGGCATTGGCGGCCGCTGTGGTCTCCATCGTGGTGAAAGAACTGATGTTCCAGTACACCAGACGGACCGCCAAAAAAATCAATTCCGGCGCTTTGATGGCAGACGCCTGGCATCACCGTTCCGATGCCCTCTCCTCCGTGGGGTCACTGGCCGGGATCGCCGGGGCACGGATGGGCTTTCCCATTCTGGACCCTCTGGCCGGGGTGATCATCTGCGTCTTTATTGAAAAAGCGGCTGTGGAGATCTTTCAGGACGCTGTCAATAAAATGGTGGACCGTTCCTGCCCGGAAGAAACCGTGGAATCCATGCGCCGGGTCATCATGGAAACCCCGGACGTGCTGGGGATCGATGAATGCAAAACCCGTTTGTTCGGTTCGAGGATCTATGTGGAAGTGGAGATCCTGATGGATGGCTCCCTGACCCTCAGCGAAGCCCACGCCGCCGCCGAAGCCGTGCACAGCGCCATTGAAACGAATTTTCCGCAGGTCAAGCACTGCATGGTCCACGTCAACCCGAAAACCGATTCCCCCGAAATGCCATAACCAACGAAACAAGGAGGTTCTTATGCGCCTGTTTACCTCCATCCGGCTTCAGCCGGAACTGCACGATGAGCTGAAAAAAACACAGCTCTTTCTCCGGGAAAAAGGCCTTGACGGCCGGTACACCGATGAGAAGAACTTTCATCTGACGCTCGCTTTTATCGGGGAATATCCCTCTCCTCAGAAAGTGATGAAAGCACTCCGGGAAGTGCCTTTTGCGCCGTTCCCCCTCATTCTGCAGAACCGTCTGGGGCGGTTCGGTCATCTGCTGTGGGTCGGGGTGGAGAACTCTCCCCCGCTGCAAAAGCTGCAAAGCAGCCTGTGCGCTGCTTTGACAACGCACGAAATCCCCTTTGACAACAAGGCTTTTCACCCGCATATCACCATCGTGCGGGAAGCCCGTCCGGGGGGAGAGGCAGAGCGCATCTGCCGGGAATGGAAGGCCGAGCCCGTTTCCATGACGGTGCAAAGCCTGTCCCTGATGCAGTCGCAGCGGATGGGAGGGAAAATGGTTTACATAGAAGTTGGGCGGGTGATGGCCTCCCGGAACGATACAAAATCATAAAAGAGAAGTGAACTCCATGCCCTCCCTCAGAAACGACGTGTGACGGTATATGCCCGAACCCTGCCGGACAGAGCCGGAATCCCTCTGGAAACGGTTTCCGGGCTATGCCGTTTTCCGGCGCTTCGACTGCAAAAGCGATCGTGCATTCCAGCATCTATGGGAAATTCATAACACGAACTGCTTCAACGGCTCATTTTCAAGGCTGCACCGTCAAAGACCGCATCACTGTGCGGTCCTCTCCTGCCCTCGAAGAAAGTAAACGTATTGTCTTACACGTCATATAAACTCTCTTATAACAAATATGTATATAGAAAACTTATGGAACGGGTAAGACAATCCGTTTACAGCACGCCTCTCCAAAAAGAAAACCATCGTCCATGATGGCTTCTTCACCGCCATGTAACCGCTTGGCAATCAACGGATACTCCATTCTGTCATGCCTTTTGATAAAGATGCTCCGTTTCATACACCCGAAGGAAGTGCGGTGTTGGTGTAAACTATTTCTGGGATTATTTGCAGAAGGCTGTCAGAAGATGGACGCCTGAAAATCCCGGCTCCAGCACCCCAAGGGCACTTCCGCCGGGCGCGTCACGCTGGTTTGCAAGACTTTTGGCGTCTACTTTAGGTTCAAGCCTCGGAAGGGGGTCCGGGGGAGAATCCCCCGGAACCGGGGTGCAGCGCCGCCGCTGGTTTGCAAGACCTTTAAGCGTCTTCATTAGCTGCAAGCTCAGGAAGGGGGTCCGGGGGCACCAATGCCAACAACTTAAGCGTTAAAGGCAATTACACCACACAAAAGGAAAAAGCAGGGAGGGTATAATGTCCAAAAATAAAGAATA
>CACYCG010000115.1 GCA_902772855.1 uncultured Ruminococcus sp. | reverse complement strand
GTCCTTCTTCTGACAGCCTTCTGCAAATAATCCCAGACCAGCGTGACGCTGGACCCGGGTCTGGGGGAGTGCCCCCAGACCCCCCTTCCGGGGCTTGAACCTAAAGAAGACGCCAAAAGTCTTGCAAACCAGCGGCCAGAGGCGTTTTCATTCCTATTTTGAAAATTGATTTCCGTGTCGCCGGAGAGCCGCCGGTCCCGGGATTTTCGGGCCGTCTTCTTCTGACAGCCTTCTGCAAATAATCCCAGAAATATTTTACACCAACGCGTGACGCGACCGTGTCAAGTATGTGTCAAACTGGAATCGTGATGTTCGGGGATGTTCAGCTCTTTCCTGCATACCGATTTCAATTGCGAATCGCTGCTGGAACCTCAGACCGGACTGGTCACTCAACAGAGAAAGCCCCCTCCTCGGAAGGGGCTTTCGGAAACTGCTGAAACAGGGCCTACCAGCTATTCAGCTATCCATCACCTGAGCGATTACGTCCCTGAGCGTAGCGGCAGAACGGGACAGGGCTTCCTTTTCCTGCTCATTCAGCGGGAACGGCACCACGCCTTCGATCCCGTTTTTGCCAACAATAGCCGGAAGGCTCAGCGCCACTCCTTCAAGGCCGTATTCTCCTTTTTGCAGGCTGGAAACAGGCAGAATGGATTTTTCGTCCCGAACAATTGCTTCGCAGATCCGCTTGACGGACATGGCAATCCCATAATAGGTGGCTCTCTTTTTTTCTATGATCCGATAGGCACTGTTTTTGACCTCTTCGGCAATCCGATCCATAGAGGCTTCATGGTCAAAATGCCCCCTCATTTCGCAAAACGCATGAATTGGTATCCCGGACACATTCGCCGTGCTCCAGGCCGCAATTTCACTGTCGCCGTGTTCGCCGATGATGAAGGCGTGGACGCTGCGGTTATCCACTCCCAGATGCTCTCCAAGAAGATATTTGAATCTGGCAGTATCCAGCACGGTTCCCGACCCGAACACCCGGTTTTCCGGGAATCCGCTCAGCTTCGCCGCCGCATAGGTGAGAATATCCACCGGATTGGCTACGATCAGGAGAATGGCGTCCTGATTATGCTTGGCAATTTCAGGAATAATGGCTTTGAAGATGGCTGTGTTTTTCTTCACCAGATCCAAACGGGTCTCTCCGGGTTTTTGTCCGGCACCAGCGGTAACGATAATGACCGAAGCATCGGAAATATCCTCATACCCTCCGGCATAAAGCTGCATCGGCTTGGCAAAAGGCAGGCCGTGGCTGATATCAAGCGCCTCTCCTTCCGCCCGGTCAGCGTCTGCATCAATCAGGACGATCTCAGAAAACAGGCTGCTTTGCATCAAAGCGAAAGCTGAGGCAGAGCCGACCGCTCCGCATCCCACAATAGCAGCCTTCCGACTATTCAGAACAGACATTTTGATTTCCTCCTCGTATAAGGCTTTATTATTCTTCTACAGTATACCCTGTTTTTTCTTTTCCTGTCAAGACAGCGTGACTAAATCCCACAAGTACTCCCGACCCTCGCATCCATGTGTTTCAGGTGAAGCTCTTCTGTCGAAGTTCTGCAAATAATCCCAGAAGAATTTACATCAACTACGGACGCTGCGCCGGGGGCATTTGCCCCTTCACTCCCGCAGTCCGAACAGATCCAGGTACAATTCTATTTTGCTGTTGATCTCCAGTTTCCGATAGCAGCTGAACAGTTCCCGTTTGACAGTGCCTTCTGTAATGCGCAACGCTCTGCCGATATCCCGGTTATCCAGCCCCCGCAGGGCCAGCCGGACCACGTTTCCCTCTCTCAAGGTCAGATTCCGGAATCGCTCATAATCAATCACCGCTGAAGGCTCCACCGGCAGTATGTACACCATGACTTCCTGAATCCCCTCAGAAGACAAAACCGGCACGGCGCTCATCAGATAAGTGATCCCCTGTGCAAAGCCCTCATCAAAGCGAAAAAAGCCATGGGACATGACCCCCTGCTCCACAGCGCTTTGAAACGCAGACGCCTGCAGAAGTGCTTCCCGGGAAATAGCTTTTTTCTGAAGAAGTTCTCCTAAACAGGGGTTCAGATCGCAAAATGCAAACGATCCCCCCTGACGGCGCTGCAGGGTGCCGACGGCGGCAAAATAATGATCGAACAGTTCTTCTGTCGGAGTAAACGGACGCTGGCGATGAAACGGCGTCTTGTCCGGGAGGGCGCGTACCGTCAGAAAGACACGGTGCCGTGCACCGACGGCGGCACTCATGAAGCTCCAATGCAGCCATTGGTGGGTCTCCGGATGAAGCCCGCAGTATTCCCTGCATTGGTCCCTTTGCAGACATTGTTTCAGGATCTGTGCCAAAGGACTTCCGGTTGGAAGCGTTGTAAGATCCTTCGGGAATAACCGAGAAAAAAGCTCATTCTGTTCCAGAATCACCAACTGCCCGTCCTGCTCTTCCGCCATCAGAAAGCCGGTTATTTCATGTTCCGGGGTGTTTTTCTCGAGCGTCGGCTCCCAGCGCCGCAGGGGAACGGCGGTGCAGCGCATTTCCGGAAATCGAATGGAAGCCTGCACGCTCCACCAGTTTCCGTCTTCCAGTTCCTGCACATAATGGATCCGAAACAGATCCCCCTGATAACTTCCGAGATAATACGCCATGCGCCTGGTCTCTTCGGGCACAAACCAGTCTTTGATCTCTTTCCCCACGGCCTCAGGGGGAAGATGCCGGATCTTCAGATAGGCATCCTGCGCTTCGGCCAGATGGATCGTCCCGTCATACTCCTGCCGGAAAGAGGCACTGATCTCGTCGGGGCAAAGTGATGGTTCTGTAGTCATGTTCCATTTCCTTTCTGTTCCATTCCTGCTCCCAAAAAGAAGCATTCGCAGTATACCAGACCAAGCGTTACCGAAGTGCTACAGTTTTAGATAGAAAAGTGATTATTTTGTCAAAAAAGAACAATACTTGTAAATAAACTGTAAACTCTGCTGCACAGCCCCTCGGCAAGAGCTTCAGCGGAAGGAATGATGGTCCCGGCTCTCCGGGCTGCACCCCCTCCTCTGCCAGTCAGACCCGAAGACCTGCCCTCATCCTCCTAAAATATAGGGGAGCAGCAGCAGACAGGTAACGCCGGGAATGCCGAGCACTGAGGAAACAGCTACGTTAAACACACTCAGCGGAATGGATACCCCCGTCCACGCTGCCCCGAGATTTACGCAGACCAGAGCCGCCGGCCCCGGCAGCAGAGACAGCAGGGCGCTGCGGATGGGTTTTTGAGAATGCATCACCACCTGAACGATCACCAGCGTCAGAAACACCAGCACAGCGATGCCCGGAATAAGCCAACTTTGCGGCATAGTGGTCCCCTCCTTTTCGTTTGATTCTATGCGCGCCGGAAGGAGGCTATGCCTTCCGGAGGACGCCTTGCCCCAGCACATAAAAAAGACCGTGAAGAAACGTCGGAGGGCCTTCGTTTCTTCACGGTATGAGAAGGGATCAATCTTTTGATTTATCGTTATAGGTTTTTCCGTTCACAAACTTCAATCCGTCTGAACGGGGATACTGGCGGCGGGTGCCGTCTTCGTCGTTGAAGATGATCCTCGGATCTTCAAAGTCGACATCGACCTGATAGGAATAATTTCCATCCGAATCTTTGGTCATCTTCTGTCCCGGCCAGGGGGCATTTTCCTTTTTGTCCTTGGAGGTGCCGCTGTAAATGTACACATACACGGTATCGGACCAGGCAGTCGGTCGCTCAAACTTGATAGAACCAGTGATCTTTACGCCGCCGGAAGTCTGATCGGCTGCGGCAGAAGCGGTGGAAACAGCAGAGGAAGCAGAAGAGCTTTCTTCCGCTGAGCCGCCTTTGTTCATCATCATCACGCCGACGACCACAGCCGCCACGAGAACGACAGCCACGATCACAACCGGAATGACGGGGAAAGATTTTTTCGGAGTATTCACAACCGGAACACTCGGCGCACGAACCGCTTTTCCATCAAACTTCATCGCAGAAGGCGGAGCGGACGGTTCAGAGAAACTGTTGACCTGTTCCTGCTGCTGTCTGGAAACAGAACGGTCTTCTTCTATGCGGCGCTGGAGATCCCGGGCGTAAGCATCCGCATCAAAGCCACCCTGCGAAGAGGAGGAAGGCGGCGGAAGGGTCCCGCTGGGATCGGAAGACCACTGCTTCTTTCCGGCGGGAGGAGGCGGCGGCGGAGTGCCGGGGCGTCCCTGCTGGCCGTTCGGGGCAAAGTCGCTCGGGTTGGAAGACCACTGCTTCTTTCCAGACGGAGGAGGAGGCGGCGGGGTGCCGGGGCGTCCCTGCTGGCCGTTCGGAGCAAAATCGCTCGGGTTGGAAGACCACTGCTTCTTTCCGGACGGAG
>CACYCG010000114.1 GCA_902772855.1 uncultured Ruminococcus sp. | reverse complement strand
CTGGTCATTCTCCTGCCGTCATCCCTATTTGCCATTACCACAGCTCCTTATCGTTGTGTGAGTACCTTGTCAATCAAACCGTATTCCAGCGCCTGCTGGGCGGTCATGAAATTGTCACGCTCCGTATCCCGTGCAATCACGTCATACGGCTGACCGGTCTTTTCCGCTAAAATTGTGTTCAATTTTTTCTTTGTCTGAATGATATGATCCGCATGGATCATAATATCCGTTGCCTGTCCCTGAGCGCCGCCGCTGGGCTGATGGATCATAATGTCGCTGTTGGGAAGAGCAAACCTCTTTCCGGGGGTGCCGGCGGCCAGCAAAAACGCACCCATGCTGGCAGCCATTCCCATGCAAATGGTGGAAACATCGCATTTGATATACTGCATCGTATCATAAATTGCCATGCCGTCCGTCACCGAACCGCCGGGGCTGTTGATATACAGGCTGATATCTTTGGTGGCATCCTGACCTTCCAGATACAGGAGCTGTGCCACGATCAGACTGGCAGAAACATTATTCACTTCTTCTGTCAGCATAATGATCCGGTCATTCAAAAGGCGGGAATAGATATCATAGGAGCGTTCTCCCCTATTGGTCTGTTCCACAACATAGGGTACCAATGCCATAGATCATTCCTCCGTTTCGATTGTTATTATAGCTTTATCCGTTCAAACGGTTTTTATGCGTTTTCACCGGATTCTTCGGTCTGAGCCACAGCGTGTTCCTTCACAAAGTCCATCGCTCTTTCCGATTCGATATCACCGGCCAGATCGGTCTTGGTAAAGACAGCTCTGACTCTTTCGGCCTTCACCTTATACAGTTCCGCCAGTTCAGCGATCTTTGCCTCGACGTCCTCATCAGAAGCAGTCAGTCCTTCCTGATGAGCGATCTTTTTCAGGGCCAGTCTGAGCTTTACCTGAGTTTCCGCTCTGTCACGATAGGTTTCCTTCAGATTGTCAACGGTCATGCCGGTATACTGCATATAGGTATTCAGATCCAGTCCCTGCGCTCTCAGGTTCATGGCAAACTCATCTACGATGTTATCGAGCTGGTTGTCGATCATGGCTTCCGGAATTTCTGCTTCCATCATCTCCACCAGTTTCTGAGCAAGCTGAGATTCCCGGGAAGTATCTGCTTCCTGTTTCCGGCTTTCCTCCAGCTTCTTTTTCAGGTCTGCCTTATATTCATCGACCGTGTCAAATTCGCTGACATCCTTGACAAACTCATCATCGACCGCCGGAAGCTCTCTGGTCTTGATCTCGTTCAGTTTGATCTCAAACTGAACGGCCTGTCCCTTCAGGCTCTCTTCCTGATAATCTTCCGGGAACGTTACGTCGATCGTAAACTCCTCGCCGGTGCTGTGGCCGACGACCTGCTCCTCAAACCCGGGAATAAAGGTGCCGCTGCCCAGGGTAAGAGAGTGGTTTTCAGCCGTGCCGCCTTCAAACTCTTCTCCGTCCTTCAGGCCTCTGAAATCGATCACAACAATATCATCATTCTGAGCGGGTCTGTCTTCGACAACCACCAGACGGCTGTTTCTCTGCTGAACCTTCTTGATCTCAGCTTCAATATCCTCATCGGTCACTTCCAAAGAAACGGGGGTATAGGTCAGGCCCTTATATCCCTCGATTTTGACCTCCGGCTCCACCGTGATAACAGCTTTGAAAACCAAAGCGTCTTTGTCAGCCTGTTCAATGTCCAGATCAACCTTGTCCTTTACGATAACAAGACCGGCCTCTTCAGATGCAGCCACGATCGCTTCAGGATACAAATCTTTGATGGCATCCTCATAGAAGACCCCTTCGCCATACTGCTTTTCGATCAGTCTTCTGGGCGCTTTGCCTTTTCTGAAGCCGGGAAGGGTAATGCTCTTCACCTGTCTTTTGTACACAGCATCGACAGCCTTCATAAAGGTTGCTCCGTCGATCTCCACGACCAGTTCGTAGCGGTTAGTTTCTACCTGAGTAGAAGATTTCAGTGTCATTTTATATTCCTCCATATTAAGCCAAACGGCTTTTGTTGATGTGCGGGACATCCCGCAGTCTGCCATAAGGTGTCCAACGAATCCCGTCCCACGCAGCAAAGCTGCACTCAATATGGCAAACTATTCTTTGATTATAATATAATCGACTTCTTTAGTCAAGAAAAAACTGCTTTTTCTTTTTCAACTGGTGGTTGAAGGATCACCAGATGGAAAGCGGGGTAAACCCGATATAATCGCAGGCGATCAGACGAAAAACAATGCCGTCCTTTTCCCCGACAAAGGCCCGTTTTGCAGCATTTCCTCCGTGCACATGTCCGTAAAAGCATTTCCGGATCCGGTATTCCCGCAGCACGTCCATAATCTCCGGGCATTCCACTCCGTTATAGACAGGAGGGTAATGCAGGAATACCACCGGATCATACCCGTCTTTCAAAGCCGGTTCAATCGACATTCTCAGCCGCCCGACTTCCCGCAGCAGCACTTTTTTGTCCGCATCGGTTTCGGCATCATAGAACCACCCTCGGGAACCGCACAAAGCCACCCCATCCGCCAATACATAATTATTATGCAAGAAGGAAAGGCTGGAAAACCCCTGCTCCTGCAGAAAGCGATCCATCTTTGCTTTGGTCGTCCACCAATAATCATGATTCCCTTTCATCAGCAGCTTATGCCCGGGAAGAGACTGGAGAAAAGCAAAATCCTTTTGGGTATCTTTCAGATCCATCGCCCAGGAAATATCCCCGGCGATTACGACAGTATCTTCCGGAGCGACAAGATGCTGCCAGTTGGCATAGATCCTGTCTGTATAGGATCGCCAGCCTGGAAAGACATCCATCGGTTTATCCGCTCCAAAAGACAAATGAAGATCGGCTATTGCAAAAACCGACATACCGCCTGCCTCACTCGACGCCCAGACCGGACAGTACTGCCTGCGGCATTTCCTCCACTCCGCAGGTAAAGGAGAAGCGTTCTTCCGCCTCTTTCAAAGCCGCCAACGGAGCCGGAACAGGCGTACCGGTCTTGGCGGAAAGAGCATCCACCATAGCAAACTCATCGTCCGGAAGATCCTGCTCTGTCAACGCTGACAGAACCGATTGGGCAAATTTGTAGGGGCTGGCCGTAGAAGCGATCACTGCCGGCGTATTGTCGCCCGTAGAAGCGGCATACTGCCGATATACATTCACTGCCACTGCGGTATGGGTATCAGAAAGATAATTCTCGTTTTCGTACAGATCGGCGATGGTTGCTTTGGTCTGCTCATCATCGCAGCAGCCGCCCCAGAACCATTCTTTCAGCAGAGCCAGAACAGATTCGTCCACCGTATACGAACCGGTTTCGGAAAGCTGCTTCATCCAGCCGGACACTTTTTCGTCATTTCCGTCTGTCAGGTGATACAGCAGACGCTCTAAATTGCTCGAAACCAGAATATCCATCGAAGGAGAGATCGTGGTATAGAAATGTCTTTTTCTGTCATAGGTACCGGTACGGATAAAATCGGTCAGCACATTATTGGAGTTGGAGGCGCAAATGAACTTATGCACCGGAAGTCCCATTTTCATGCCGTAAAAAGCTGCTAAAATATTGCCGAAATTGCCGGTGGGAACCACCACGTTGATTTTCTCGCCCATCTGCAGTTTTCCCTCTTTGACCATCTCACAGTAAGCAGAGAAATAATAGACGATCTGCGGAAGCAAACGGCCCCAGTTGATGGAGTTGGCGCTGGAGAAGAGCATATTCTGCGAAGCGAGTTTCGATTTGATAGCAGCATCGGTAAAGATCTTTTTCACGCCCGTTTGAGCATCGTCAAAATTGCCCCGAATCGCCGCCACACGGACATTGTTCCCCTTTTGCGTGGCCATCTGCCGTTTTTGCATGGGAGAAACGCCGTCTACGGGATAGAAAACCATGATTTTCGTTCCAGCTACATCCTTGAAGCCTTCCAATGCCGCCTTGCCGGTATCGCCGCTGGTGGCCACCAGGATCACCGCTTCTTTCCCGTCACAGGCCTTATGCACGGATTTTGTCAGCAAATGCGGAAGGATCTGCAGCGCCATATCCTTGAAGGCGCAGGTAGGACCGTGCCAAAGCTCCAGCAGCGCCATTTTCTGCTGAGCACTTTCAATGTAGGAAATAGGAGCCGGGTCATCCGAGCCGAATTTCTCGGCCGTATAGGCAGCGTCTACGCTTTCGCTGATTTCCTCTGCTGTAAAATCAGACAGAAAATCGCCCATGATCTTTTTGGCCCGTCCTCTGTAATCCATTCCGGCCATCGCTTTCAGGTCGTCCATCGAATAGGACGGAAGCGACTGCGGCACAAACAGACCGCCTTCTTCCGAAATCCCCTGTGCGATCGCCTGTGAAGCGGAAACCACAGCGGCTTTATTTCTTGTACTGTTGTAATTCATCCAAGATCCTTCTTTCTCTTGTATTTTTGGTTTATATTCATCGACTCAAAGCCGGCATCCTTTGTACAAAAAAGGAATAGGCATTGTCGAAAAATATAGCGTCTGATATTTTCTTTCCGAACTCCTTGACAAACAAATCATATAGAGCCGGCATGGAAGCCAATCCTTCCATATCCTTCGGTATGTCCGCACCGTCAAAATCTGCACCGATGGCCAGATGTGCCTGACCGCCTGCGCGCAGAAAGTGTTCGGTGTGTCTTATTATATCATACATTCCGGCATTTGTCCTGCGGTCGTTCAAAAAATCCACACAGAAATTCAGCCCCGCCAATCCTCCGGAGGCGCAGATCCGCTGAAACTGTTCCTCTGTCAGGTTGCGGCGATGAGAACAAACGGACCGAAGGTTACTGTGCGAAGCAACCAGCGGAGCAGAAAAAACGGAAGCTGCCTCCCAGAAGAGCTTTTCGCCGGCGTGGGACAGATCCGCTGTCATTCCGCAGCGCTCCATCTCCTGCAGCACCTGCACTCCGAAAGGAGTCAGTCCTCTGTTGCGGGGATCGCCGATGCCGTCCCCCAGCTCGTTTGCTCCGTTCCAGGTCAGTGTCATCATCCGGACCCCGTCTTCCCACAGGCGCTGCACGTTGGAGCAGTCTCCTCCCAGCACTGCACCTCCTTCGACCGTCAAAATCAATCCGATGGTCTGCTCCTGCACTACCCTCTGCAGATCTTCGGCGGTTCTGCAAAGAATGGCGCCCGTCTGCGGGAGGAGGACGTTCAGGTAATCCCTGCATCCTTCCCATAACTGCCAGGCAGCCTTTCCCCGGTATTCATCCGGGATCCAGACAGCCATGCACTGTATGTATGGACCTGAAAAGGGAAGGCTGCGAAAAGAAATGTGAAAGTCCGGATTCATCAGATCACTCTGTTCCTGATAAGCCCGGTAAAGCGTGTCACAATGCAGATCAAAAAGGCGCATACCCATCCTCCTGCTCCTGCCAGAAAGCATTTTTCAGATGTCGGATTTTTACGATGCTGCCGGTGGTTTTGTCATACACCACTTCAACCACATCCAGAGAAATGGAGAATCCTTTCCGATCTTCTTTGTGCTCCTTCATATAGTCCCATGCACAGTGAATGATCTTCTTCTGTTTTTTCTTATCCACCCAGGCGGCCGGAGTTGCAATAGCATTCACATTCCGGGTTTTTACTTCGACAAAGGAGACCCGACGATTCAGAACCGCTATAATATCAATTTCTCCGTAGGACTTGCGGTAATTCCGCTCCAGAATTTCATAGCCATGCTGTTCCAGATAGCGGCAGGCAGCCGCTTCGCCCATATCTCCAATCTCTTTTGTCGTCATAACGATTCACCTAACAGTTTTTTCAAAAAGGAGCGGCGATGGATTGCACAGGGGCCATAGGTCAAAATGGCTTCCCGGTGGAATTTGGTACCATATCCCTTATGCTTTTCAAAACCATATTCCGGATATTCTTTGGCCAGTTCCAGCATCAAACGGTCCCGGCTGACCTTTGCCAGGATCGAAGCGGCAGCAATCGAAGCCGACAAAGCATCTCCCTTGACGATAGCGGTGCAGGGAATGGACAGATGCGGGGTGATATTCCCGTCGATCATCGCCATATCGGCGGGAACAGAAAGCCCTTCGACGGCCCGCTTCATCGCCAGCAGATCCGCCTGGAGGATATTCATGCGTTCGATTTCTTCCACCGAAGCGCTCGCTATACAATATGCGGCGGCCTTTTCCTTTATCACATCAAACAGAGCTTCCCGCTTCTTTTCGGTGAGCTTTTTGGAATCGTTGATTCCTTCGATCACCAACCCCGCCGGAAGGATCACAGCCGCCGCAAACACCGGTCCGGCCAGCGGTCCTCTTCCCGCTTCGTCTACTCCACAGACAGCTTGAAAGCCTTCTGCGGCATATTTTTCTTCATATTCTAACATTTGGATACTCCTCCGCCAGATCCAACGTCATTCGCCCGATGACCGCTCCCCGGAATTCATCCAAAACCGCTGCAGCGGCCCGTTCCGTGTTCACCACTCCGCCGGACATCAGCATTCCTCGTTTTTTCCCGATCAGCGTCAGCAGCTCGCTCCCCTGAATGGATGCGATCTCTTCTCCGCTCAAACGATACCGTGCGCAAAGAAGCTGCTGCTGGTGATCCCGAAGATACAGAAGCAGCCTTCCGGCCAACTGTTCCGTATCCAGCACCTCATCCCGGACAGAACCGATAAACGCTAATTTTTCACCCACTAAAGGATCATCGAATTTCGGCCAGAGCACACCCGGTGTGTCCAGCAGATCAAAGCCTTTCCCAATCGTATACCACTGATTTCCTCTGGTCACTCCGGGACGATCCTCCGCCTTGGCCCGGTTTTGACCTGCCAGACGATTGATAAAGGAGGATTTTCCAACGTTCGGGATCCCCGCCACCATCACTTTGATGGTGCGGCCCTTCATTCCCTTCGACTCCCACTGACGGATCCTGTCTTCTAAAACAGACCGTACAGCCGGGATAAAAGCATGGAAGCCCTTGCCTGTTTTACAGTCAAGAGCTATCGCCGGGATCTGATTCTGGTGAAACTGCGCCAGCCATTTTTTTGTTTGCGCCGCATCGGCCATATCGCATTTATTCAGAACGACCAGCCGGGGCTTATTATTGAAAAGAGTCCTCAGATCCGGGTTGCAGCTTGAATAAGGAATGCGTGCATCCAGCAGAACAGCCACAGCGTCGATCAGCTTCAGCCTGGCTTCGATCTGCCGTTTGGTTTTGGTCATATGGCCCGGAAACCATTGGATGGATTGTATTTCTTCCACCGCTGCACCTCCGTCAATACACGCTGCCCGTCTTATCAAAAGGATAGAACCTCGCTTGTGCTTTTCCGATGATGTTTTCCACCGGGATCAGACCGATCTGCGAGCTCCTGCTGTCCAAAGATCCTTCCCGGTTATCTCCCATGACAAACACATATCCTTCCGGGATCTTGTCTGGGATCTCCAGAGCATGATGGAGGCGGACCGTTTTCCCTTTAATGTAGGGTTCCTTCAGGATGACGCCATCGACCGACACCTCGCCCGTATCATAATTGATGGACAGGGACTGCCCTTGTGTTGCGATCACCCGCTTGATAATGGGCTCGTCATACTGACTTCCGTGGGTGATGACAATGATATCCCCATACTGCGGCTGATACATGAAATTGGTAATAAGCAGCCGATCCTGATCCTGGAGCGTATCCGTCATAGAAGTACCGCTGACCGTTACCTGACGGCAAAAGAACGTCAGCAGAACCGTCACAGCAACCAGCGCAACGACTGCCGTTCCCGTCAATTCAAACACAAACGAGGAAAAGGAAAAGGATTCCCCCTCTTCTTTTTCTTCCGTTTCGGCATTGGTTTTTTCTTCCTCCGGAATAGGCTCCTGAGCTTCTTCGATTTTTTTCTCGCTTTCAGACATACAGAACACCCCGTTTCTATTATTTCCCCTCGGCTACACTCCAGCAGGAGACTGTCCGAGCTTTTTCATAGGAATAACCACCATTTCTGCCCGACCGACTACGGTTTCGGCCGGAACGATCTGTCCTTTTTCTTCGCCATCTTCGATATAGAGCTGACCGTTCCGAGAGGAAATCACCTTCGCACAGCAGTACCGCTGATCCTTTTCCAGAACAACGAAATCGTTTTCCGAATAATCGGCTGGACCCAGCCGCACCAGCAAGGCGCATTCCTCAGACGATCCACCCCCCGCAGGGGTAACACGAAGAATGCAGAACACATAATTTAGAACGAGGGCAGCGCCAAGGGCCAGAGCGATCAGGACAAACATCAATTGAAATCCGCAGCGAATGACCGTCCATTCATCGCTCATACGAGCATATCTCTGCCAAGGTCTCTCTTGTCTTCTGAACCTTTTCATGCGGCACCTCGAATCTGTGTCCGGATAGCAAAAAAGGGACGACAAAAACCTGTGTCCCTTTTCCTACGCAAATTATTTGATTTGCTCTTTGACTTTGGCAGCCTTGCCAACTCTTCCGCGCAGATAATACAGCTTGCCTCTGCGAACCTTACCGTATCTGACAACGTCAACTTTGACTACGTTGGGAGAATGGATGGGGAAAACTCTTTCCACACCTACTCCGTAGGACAGCCGGCGAACGGTAAAGGTTTCGGCCACGCCGCTTCCTCTGCGGGCGATAACGGTTCCTTCAAAAACCTGGATTCTTTCTCTGTCACCCTCTCGGATGTTCACGCTGACACGAACCGTGTCACCGATCGAGAACTGGGGCTTCTCTTCCTTGACAGAAGAGGCAGCAATCAACTTCAGTGCGTCCATTTTGATATTCCTCCTGTTATTGTTAGACATTCATGCCTTCCGGCAGAGGACTGTCCGTTTCAAAGTACGGCCCGAAAGCCGGGCTTTGAATCCCATCACAAGTGACGGTTCCAAAGACTAAATTATTATAGCACACTTCTTTCCTGTATGCAAGTATTATTTTTTTGATTTTTCAAAAAAACGAAATACCCGGATATCGTTCTGCCCGTCGTTTTTACCAAAAAACAAATCTGCTTCTTGTGGATTTTGCGGCCATTTTCCG
>CACYCG010000113.1 GCA_902772855.1 uncultured Ruminococcus sp. | reverse complement strand
AGGTCCTCCTGCGCCCGCAGGGACGGGGGGAGCGGGTCCCGGATGGTCCTGGGCAGAAGCAACAGCGCTTTTTCCATCAGAGATTCAATGATCTTCGAAGAAAGACCGTTCGTCTGAGGGTAAATGGGATGAATGCGCGCTTCTTGTGGAGACAGCACCGCCGGAGCCGCTATTTCATATCTGCCTTCGGTTCTTTTTACGGTTCCATAAAGCAGAAACTCTTTTCCAACCGTCAATTGATCGTACAGGTAGGTCTGATTAAACAGCAGGATCTCCAGCGGTTCTTCTTCCGCTGCTGCCGAACATCTGAGCAGCAGCGTACCGCTTCGGCTCCAGGCCGGCGAACGCTTGGAAATGATCTTCGCTTTCACACAGCAGGGCTGCCCGGCGGGAGCCATAGACGGCAGGACAGGATGACTCCAGTCCTCATAAGTGCGGGGGTACAGCTGCAAAAGATCTCCAACGCTGTGAACGCCCAGACGCCGGAACGCCTGTTCCCGGCGAGGTCCGACCCCCGGCAATTCCGTAACAGGCTTTTGGAACAATGAACTCACGCCTCATTCCCTCCTTTCGTATCCAAGGTAACTGTAACACATTCCCACCCAAAAATCAAGCCAGCCTGCGGAGTCCAGCGGCGGTGTTTCTCCCCTGCTGAGTTTCTTACAGCATCAATCTATTGAAAAAAGGTGAGTACATGATCATACGACAATATACCCCCGGCGATGAAGAGCAGATGATCGCCGTGTGGAATGAAGTGGTGAAAGACGGCGCCGCTTTTCCGCAGGAAGAACTGCTGGATTCCGAAAGCGGTAAAGCGTTTTTTTCTTCCCAGACCTATTGCGGAGTGGCTGAAACAGACGACGGGATCGCCGGACTGTATATTCTTCATCCGAATTATATCGGGCGCTGCGGGCACATCGCCAATGCCAGCTATGCGGTAGCCTCCTCTCAAAGAGGGAAGCATATCGGGGAGGCGCTGGTGCTGGATTCCCTGCAGCAAGCGAAACGGGCGGGATTTCTGATCATGCAGTTCAATGCCGTGGTAGAAAGCAATCTTTCTGCACGACATCTGTATGAGCGGATCGGGTTCACTCCCCGGGGCATCATTCCGAACGGTTTTCGCAGGAAGGACGGACAGTTTGAAAACATCTGCCCTTACATTCTGGAGCTGAAAAACCGTTGAAGAGGGCATCCGCACAGCAAAACACTGTTCGCTCAACGATCTGCACGGCAGAAAGGAAGATGTTTCTCCCCGGACAAACCATACAGCCGGTTACTTAAGAGGATCCTGCCAACGAGCTTTCTTTTCCTCGAAAAAACGGAAGGTGATTTGGCTGGTTGAAAAATCGGAAAGAATGTGCTATACTATGGACGATAAGGTTTTTGGGAGGAGCTTCCATGAGAATATTGATTGCAACCGATTCTTATCGCCATCAGCTCAATGGCGTGACGAATTCTATATTGCTGCTTTCGGATGAACTGCGCCGCAGGGGCCATACGGTCAAAGTGCTGTCCCTTTCCGAAAGCCGCCATTCCTACCGGGATGAAGATGAATACTACATTTCTTCTCTGAGCTCCCTTGTCTATCCGGATTTTCGCATCAGCCTGACCTTTCACGACCGCTTTCTGAAAGAACTTGCCGACTGGAAACCCGATATTGTTCATATCCAGACAGAGTTTTCCGCCAAACGCCTTGCCATGAAGGTCATCCAGAAAAACCAAACGCCGTTTGTGATGAGTCACCATACCCATTATGAGGATTATCTCAAACCTTATGTCGGCAAACGCCTGCTGAACAGGCTGGCCAGTGTGTTTTATCAAAAAGCCTATGGGCACACCCGGCTGCTGATCGTCCCCTCCGAAAAAGCCAAGGAGGTGCTCGGCCCCTACGGACTGACCTGCCCGATCACCATCATTCCCAACGGCATTGATATGGGACAGGAAAGGATCTCGGAAGAAGAAAAGAGCAAGCTGCTGTCCGAACTGCAGATTGAACATAACGGAAAAGTGATGGTGAACGTTTCCCGCATCAGCCGGGAAAAAAATATTGATGAACTGATCGATTTCTTTTCCGATTACCTGAAAACCGACCCGCAGGCTTCTCTGCTGATTGTGGGCGGAGGGCCGCAGCTAAAGCAGCTCAAGAAAAAAGCGGAGGAGGCAGGACTGGAAAAGAAGATCATTTTTTCCGGCATGATCCCTCACGCTGAAGTCTATAAGTATTATCAGCTTGGCGATTTGTTCGTTTGCGCTTCAACCTTTGAAACACAGGGCCTCACCTATTTTGAGGCGATGGCCAATGGCCTTCCGCTGTTATGCCGGCGGGATAAATGCCTGAAGGATGTGATCTCAGAAGGGCAGAACGGCTTTACCTATACCACCGAAGAAGAGTTTCTGGCCCATGCTGCTGAAATTCTGAACGATCCGACCCGCAGACAAATGATGGGAAAAGCCTCTGAGGAGCGCTCCGAACAGTACACGAAAGACGAATTTGTCAGCTCACTGGAACATCTCTATCGGCAAATCATTGACAGCGCTGAACCGGAACCGATTCAGAAAGAAGGATGACGCCGGAAAGCCGCCTTTTCGGAAGTGCCTCAAGATGCACTCAAGAAACTGCACAAACACCCTGATTTCGGACGAAGTCAGGGTGTTATCTTCATAACGACGTGACAGGAGGAATTATCATGAGCTTTGAGATCAATGGACGAGAACTGCTGCGCTGGGAAGAGCAGCCCGGTGAAAGCGCTGTCCGGGTGCCGGACGGCGTGGAAGTGATCCGGGAGGCTGCTTTTCGTGGAAAGAATACCCTGCAAAGCGTTATCCTGCCGCAAGGCGTGCGGGAGATCGGGGACGCCGCTTTTGACGGATGTTCCGCTCTGACAGAGATCATCCTGCCCGACAGTGTGCGCTCCATCGGTATTGCCGCTTTCCGGGATTGCACCGCTCTGAAGGAGGTTCGTCTTCCCCCGGACCTGAAAGTGCTTTCCCGGCAGCTCTTCTGCGGATGCCGGGCATTGTCGAGCGTTTTGCTACCGGAAAAAGCGGAACATCTCCTGCCGGAATGCCTGTCCGGCTGCCGCAGCCTGACAAAGATCGTACTGCCCGGACACCTGCGCCAGATGGGAGATCACTGCTTTGCCGGCTGTCGTTCCCTGAAGGGGATCTCCCTTCCGGATTCTGTGGTGGAAATGGAATACAGTTCTTTCTGGGGCTGCGAACAATTGGAGAACATTACCCTTTCCGCCGGTCTGCGCTATATCCGGAAATATACCTTTCACGGCTGCATTTCCCTGCAAAGCGTGGTGATTCCGGAAGGCGTGATGAGTATTGCAGAAGGGGCTTTTCAGGGCTGTGTCCGTCTGAAAGAGGTTCGTTTTCCGGAAGGACTGGAAGCAATCGGGAAATGGGCTTTTCGCAACTGTACCTCTTTGCAGAAGCCGCTGCTTCCAAAAGGACTGATCGTTCTGGGCGCCAAAGCCTTTGCAGGATGCGAGTGGGAGGACAGCATTTTGCAATAAGTCCCCACCTGGCTGCTGTTAGTGTGTATTTTCGAGCGATATTCCCCCATCTTTCTGTTTTTTCTTCCGATTTTCATACAGCAACCTCCACTTTTTGCTGTTTATTGAAGAATCCCGGATACAGGAAATACCAACGACTGAAAAGGAGGACCTCCTTATGAAAATAACTGCCTTAATGGAAAACACCTCCACAGGAGGCTGCCTGACAGAACACGGACTGAGCCTCTGGATCGAGGAAAACGGGCGCTGCTTCCTCTTTGATACCGGACAGAGCGATCAGTTTGCCCGCAACGCCGATGCACTCGGAATTGATCTTTCCAAAGCGCAGGCTGCTGTGATCTCTCACGGGCATTATGACCACGGCGGCGGGATAGAAACGTTTCTTCGGCGGAATGATCATGCGCCGGTTTATTTGAGCCGCTATGCGTTTGAGGCGTATTATAATGCAGCCGGAAAATACATCGGTCTTCCCCATGAGCTTCAACATAATCCCCGGATCCGGCTGACACAAGCGCCGGTGACCCTGGGCCCGGGAGTTTCCATTATTCCATCGGAAACGCTGAAACAGACGATGGAAGCCAGACCGTTCGGATTGACCGTTATGCAGAACGGGCGGCTGACGGCAGACGATTTCCGGCATGAACAATATCTGCTGTGGGAAACAAACAAAGGACGGGTGCTGTTTTCCGGCTGTTCTCACCGGGGAATCTTTCAGATCATGGACTGGTTTCACCCACAGGTGCTTGTGGGAGGATTTCATTTCTTCAAAATCCCGCCTTCTTCCGAAACGCTCCAGGAATATGCCCGCCGCCTGAACGACTTCCCTACCCGTTTTTACACCTGCCACTGCACCGGGGTCGAACAGTTTGACCAGATGCTTCCGCTGATGGAGCGGCTTTTTTATCTGTCCGCCGGGGATACGATTGACATAACAGAGGAGGCATCTTCATGAAAACGACCACCAAAACAAAATTATCCATTGTGCTGAATGCCATCATCCTGCTGACGACGATAGGAGTAGTGATCTCCTATTTTTTCGGAAACGACGGGAAATATCATATTGAACCGCTTTTCCGCTTTAATCTCTTTACAACGGATTCCAACCTTCTGTGTGCAGCCGCCGCTGCCTTCATGATCCCTTTTGAAATACGCCTGCTGAAAAAAGGAACCCCTGTTCCCCGGTGGGTGTTTCTGGTCAAGTACGTCGGGACCTGTGCGGTCACGCTGACGTTTTTTACGGTGGTGTGCTTTTTAGGCCCCATGATGGGATTTATGGATATGGTTTTTGGCGGAACTTCGATCTATATGCATTTCTTTGGCCCGATCCTCGGATTTGTTTCCTTTTGTTTTCTGGAAACATCCCAGCCCATCAGCCTGCCAACGTCCCTGATCGGATTGATCCCCATGCTGGTGTATGGCGGTGTGTACTGCTATATGGTGGTCATTCTGACCGCTGAACGGGGCGGATGGATCGATTTCTATCAGTTTAATCAGGGAGGCTACTGGTATATCAGCTTTGCCGTCATAATGGCAGCCATGTTTGGTTTTTGCAGCGTCATCCGGCTGGTCCATAACCGCATCGCTGCTCGCAGCCAGAAAACCCCCTGATCGTTTTTCAAACGCTGCCAAAAAAGATCGACTGTTTTTCCGATCATACAAAAAGATTTCCCCTCTCCGATGCACGTTGTGTTTCGGAGAGGGGTTTTTTGGGAAGTTTTTTTCTGCTGCACGTCATTGTGGCTCCCAGAGGCCCTGCTGACGAATACCGGTGGCAGCGGCTTCTTTTTCCAGAAGGTCGATTTCCTCCGGAAGAAGGGTCACTTTCATCGCCTCCGCCAGTTTTTCGGCATGGGACGGTTTGGTCAATCCGACGATTGGAATGGCCCCCTTCCCCATGACCCAGAGAATCGGGATCTGAGAGGGGTCAACATGATACTTTTCTGCCAATTCTTTCATTTTCCCAAGCAGCTCTTCAATCTGACGGAACTTCTTTTTCGGGAAAGCAAAGTTTCGCATGGAAAGCGCCGGGAAAGGATGGGCGGCATCGTAATGCCCGGACAAAGCCCCCTGCTCCAGAACCATATAGGCGTAATAATCAATGCCCTGTGCTTCGCAGTAGTCAATGATCTCCTGCTGATCGTTCCGAAGAAGGCTGAAATGGTTTTGCACCGCTCCCAGGGTCAGACCGGCTTTCGACAGCACCCACTGGGCGGTTTTGATATGCTCCAGGGATACGTTGGAAATACCAATGGATTTGATTTTTCCTTCCCGCATCAGTACCAGCGCTTCCTGAAGGTTTTCTTCCAGGTGATTGGGAACGTGGATCCAGAAAAGATCCGCTTTTGTCCGTCCCAGACGGGCCATGCTTTCGTGAAATGATTTGATCAGGGCACCCGCTTTATATTTTTTTTCGGGCATAAATTTGGTGGATAGAAAAATGTCTTCCCGATTTTGTATCAGAACGCCTAACAGTTTTTCACAGGTCCCCATCCCATATACAGCGGCGGTGTCCCAGCGGAGAAATCCCTTGGAAACGGCTGACTCAAATGTCTTCGACAAAACAGTGGGGTCCTGCTTTTGTCCAAATACCATGGAGGATCCGTTCATTCCTGTTCCCCACGCCCATGTGCCGATCATGACGTCTTTTGTGTTCATTTCATAACCTCCGTTCTGTATTGCTGCTGTGAAAAAACCTATCGTTTGCGGCTGTCTTCCTTGTCGGATCCCCGATGCCGCAGAACCGGCGGCCGAGGGCGGCTGAAAGCACGAAGAAGGTGCGTCATCCGCCGGCGGGGAGCTTTTGGTGTAGGAAAATGAAAAACCATCTCATCAGTCTGCCTTCCGGAACCAGGTAAAAAATCCCGGAAGACGGCTTCTCCCGTGAAAAACCCGTTTTGAGAAGATCCGAAAATGATAACCGCGGGCGGCGGCCTCCACTGGAGAAACCGCCGCCGGGAAATGTAAGCTGCGATCATCAGAAATCGAAAGGCTGTGATTCGCCGCAGCCGCAGGTGCCGACATATTTCGGCATGACTTTGCCGCATTTCGGACAGGTCCAGGTCTGGCCGTTTCCGGGAACGTCCCGCCGGCCTCTGACCACTTCTTCTGCCTGACGCATAACTTCTTCTTCTCTGGCTCGGCGGCCTCCGAAAAGACCCTTTTTCGGTTTTTTCGCTTCCGCAGCAGGCGCCGGGGCCGGAGCCGGGGTGTCACTGAAACGCATGGGGGCCGGAGGCGGAGCGTCATCAAAACGCATGGGGGCCGGAGGCGGAGCGTCATCAAAACGCATGGGCGCCGGAGGCGGAGCGTCATCAAAACGCATGGGAGCCGGAGACGGAGCGTCGCTGAAACGCATGGGCGCCGGAGGCGGGGCATTGTCAAAATTAAAATCGGGCAGGTCGTCCTCTTCCTCCGGAAGATCGGAAAAACGCATGGGGGCCGGAGCGGAGGTGTCTAAAGTGCGGGCAGAAGGATCCGGGGGTGCTCCGAAAGGAGTGGAATCGTTCCGGATAAATCCAAAGTCCGGCTGCGGCTCTGATGACGGCGGCGGAGTGGTCTGCGGGCTGTAAGACTGCAGAGACGGAGCCGCCTGTTCAAATTCACTGGTATCCACCATTCTGTCTTCCGGTTCGGTGGGTGTCAGGGAGGGGAAGCGGGTAGCGCTGGGCGCCGGTGCAAAGGCGTGAGCGGATACGCCGCCCGTTACTTTTCCGACGGTCGGGGCCGGCTGGAGGGCCGGAGGCAGGTCGTCAAAGCCGAAGGGCTGGGGTTCGCCGCAGCCGCAGGTGCCGACGTATTT
>CACYCG010000112.1 GCA_902772855.1 uncultured Ruminococcus sp. | reverse complement strand
TTGCTGACGGGAAGGTTTGGGGGTTTCGCGCTCTGCGGAGCGCGACCATGGGCTCTGCCCCTGGACCCTGCAAGCCTTTGAAAAGGCTTGACCGAAACTTTGCATTCCTTTGCAAGAACTTTGCCGCTTTCTATTCATCAGGTACAAGCCCCGGAAGGGGGTCCGGGGGAGAATCCCCCGGATACGGGGTGCAGCGCCGCCGCTGGTTTGCAAGACTTTTGGCGTCTTCTTCAAGCTCAAGTTCAGGTAGGGGGGTCCGGGGGAGAATCCCCCGGCTACGGTGGTTGCAATTCTGGGAGGAATATGCTATAATGGGTATTCGGCAAATTGAAAAAGAAAAGAAGTGTTGAGGGTGCCTATCAATATCCAGAGCGAATTGCCTGCTATCAAAACGCTGGAAGCGGAGAATATCTTTATTATGAGCAACGAACGGGCTGTCCGTCAGGACATCCGCCCGCTGAAAATCATTATCCTGAACCTGATGCCCACAAAAATCGAAACGGAAACGCAGCTTTTGCGTCTGCTCGGCAACACACCCCTGCAGGTGGACATTGAACTGCTCAAAGCCGCCACCCACGTTTCCAAAAACGTCCCGATGGATCACCTTACCACCTTTTACAAAACCTTCGATGAGATCAAAGAAAACCGCTATGACGGCATGATCATTACCGGCGCTCCGGTGGAATTGATGGACTTTGAAGAAGTGGACTACTGGCCCGAATTGTGCGAGATCATGGAATGGTCTAAACATAACGTCTACAGCACCTTCCACATCTGCTGGGGCGCTCAGGCCGGGCTTTACTACCATTACGGTGTTCCGAAATACCAATTGGACGAAAAACTGTCGGGCATCTACATTCACCGGGTCATGAACGTCTTTCACCCGCTCATGAGAGGCTTCGACGATAAGATCCTGCTCCCCCATTCCCGCTACACCGGCAACCACCGTTCCGACATCCGCAGGCATGAGGAACTGGAGATTTTAGCTTCCTCCAATATTGCCGGGGCCGCTATCATCGCCAATAAAAACGGCCGGCAGTTCTTCGTGCTCGGCCATGCGGAATATGACCGGAATACCCTCGCCAATGAATATTTCCGGGACTGCAACAAGGGGATCCACCCCGCTTTGCCGTATAACTATTTCCCCGGCAACGACCCCAGAGCTCTCCCGAGCCTCACCTGGCGCAGCTATGCGACTATTCTGTACTCGAACTGGCTGAACTATTATGTATATCAGCAGACCCCCTATGACCTTTCGGATATTCACGGATTCGATTGATATCAGGCGGCCCGGTTGTTCCGGGTCGTCTGTTTTTTTCTTCAGACCAGTCTGAGCAGCACATAGGGAAGCGGCACATGAGGATATACCGGCACGCCCGGAACGATCCGGAGTTCACTCCGGTCGGGCGCATCCCACGGCGCAAACGGCAGCCCCGCTACCAAGGCCTGAGAAAAAGTCCCTGTCAAACGGTTTTTGTCCATACAATCACCTCTTCAGATATCAAAGCGGCAACGGTCCCTGCGTTTTCCGGCAGGGACCTGCCTTTCCGGAAGGGAAATGCCAGGAAAGCGGCACCTCCCTTTTTCGTCTTTGCTTCCGGTGCGACGGTCAGATCGCAGCCTTGTCCGGATGGTCCAGCAGGGAATCTTCCCGGAACAAAAACGAAATGCACCAGATCGCCGCCAGCGCAACCAGCGTGTAGATGATACGGCTGACAATAGCGGTCTGTCCCCCGCAGATCCATGCGACAGGGTCAAATTGGAAAATGCCAACGGCGCCCCAGTTCAACCCGCCGATGATCAGCAGGATCAAGGAAATTCTGTCTAACATACGATTACCTCCTGTTCATTCTGTCGCTCATAGTATGACCGCAAAACGGACAGACTATACAGGAACAAGCCAACGTTTTTCCGATCATGTTCAAAAACGTTTCAAACGCTTCCGCATACCTCCGTTCAGAGCACCAGATACCGGCTTTTGTCCCGGATGACCGCTACGCCCCGCTCAATATGCTTGTACACCGTCCACGGCGTAACGCCCAGCCGCCCTGCAATCTTCCGAACCGGCTCCCCCGATATGTAATAAGCCAGCAAGCATTCCCGCTGCCGGGGCGTCAGCTCCTGATAGATCGCCAGACGGATGTATTCCAGCATCCGCTGCCGTTTTCGCTCCTGACAGGAAGGACTGTCCGTGTTCTGAAAAGCGCCCCAACTGGCTTCGAGCAGCTCCCGCTGCATCAGAGAAATAACCGAATGATTCAATCCACATCCCCCTCCCGCACAACTAACAAATGATAGGTATCCATGCAGTCATAATACATCTGCGTGAGCACCCGTATCCTCGCCGTCAGCAAAACCGCTTCCTCCCCCACAGCGGTTTTCAGCTTCCGGCGGGTCTCTTCCAGCCGGTCCTTCACCCCCTGCGCGCTGTCATAGTATTTCCCCGCCCATTCTTTATAGGTCATCTCCGCCTCCTGTTCTGTTACACGAAGTGTGTAACTGCCTGCGTAAAAATATCGAGACACTCTTCCCCGGAAGCACTGAAAAACAGGGAAAAGGTCCTCTTACTTTTCATTATATCCACGATTCTGAAAAAATCAAGGGCGAAAACGGCGCTGTTTCGGGCATTGTGCGATAAAATGCACCAACGCAGGGGTGGACAGAAAAAAATTCAAAAACCCCCTTGCTATACACAGTTTGTGGTGGTATAATCTGGTTAAGCGAATCTGCCGGACAGAGACCACAGCACACAGCCCGCCCGGGCGTCGCAGCAGAGGAGTTTGCGGAATCAACAGGAAAGAGGGATGATCATGAAAGATCAGATCGGAAAAAAAATCAGGGAGCTTCGGAAAAGAAAAGGCATGACCCAATCGGAGCTGGCGGCTCTTCTGAATATCTCCCCTTCGGCGGTGGGGATGTACGAGCAGGGAAGGCGGGAACCGGACAGCGAAATGCTGGTAAAAATCGGGAACCTGTTCGACGTTTCGGCGGATTACCTGCTGGGGAATCCGGACCCTGCCCAGCCGAAAAGCCGGGAGGTAACAGACATATTTGATGAGTTTACGGGCATACTTACCTCTCAGGAGGGGCTGATGTTTGACGGCGTTCCCCTCAGCGGGGAGGAAAGACAAAAAATCGTGGACGCACTGCGGGTCGTGGCAGCCCTGGCCCGTCAGCAGCGCCGGGAATCAATGGGGTGAGATAGATTGACCACACAACAAATCAAAGCCATCGTCCGGGACCTGTCTGACCGGTTCGGCACCGCTTCTGCGGAAAAGCTCTGCGAGGAAATGAACGTAACGGTGGTAAAACAGGACCTTCCGGAACGCATCAACGGGTTTACCGTCCGCATGGAGGGGCTTCCCTTCATTGTGCTGCGAAACGGGCTGGAGGATTCCCTGCGGAAATTCGTGCTTTCGCATGAACTGGGGCATATTGTCCTGCACGACTGCACCAACACCCTCAACCTCAGCGCCAACACCCGTTTTTGTGTCAACAAATTCGAGCGGGAAGCGGATCTGTTTGCCGCCTGCCTGCTGATCGAAGAAGAAATGGACGCCCTTGCCGAATACGACACCGTGACCGCCGAAGACGCCGCCAGAATGTCCCACATTCCGCCGGGCAAAATGCCGGAGGACCTGTCCTGACCTTTGCGGACAGCCTTCGCAAAAGGGAGGAGAGCCGATGAAGGATGAACCCACGCTATTCCGGATGCTGCGTACCCGGTTCGGGTACAGCGACGGATTTCTGATCACCGACGACCGGGATGACCCCTGCTTCACCGTTACCCTGGAAGGCTCCGGCGCCCTTCGCTACGGTCTGTGGGACCGGGACAACTGCCGCCGCTCGCTCATCCGGTACAATCACCTGCTCATGCCGTATTTTACCCTGCGCTGCGATGGGCGGTTTTATGTGCTGCTGCCCATGCTGCGCCCGGAATGTTCCTTTGCCGTGTACGGCAGCTCCTACCGCTTCGCCGGAAATGCCGCCGAAGGCGTTTTCGCCATGATGGGGGAAAACGACCGCCCGGTCATGACTCAGCAGCGCGTCCTTTGCGCCGGCGCTCAGCGGGAAGGATATGAGCTGAAGATTTTTGAAAGCGACCACCTGATTTTTTTGCTGTCGGCGGCGGTGTGCGCCGATGTGTTCCTGTCTCTGTCCGCCCCCGAAGAACCTTTTTCCGGCAGGGTTTCCCCCGAACCGTAATGATACTGTATGTATTATTTCTACTATCTTTACCATACGTATAATTTAATACGAACTGTATTTTTGTTTTTTACTTTGCGTATAATTCTAATACAGATAGTAATTGGTATACAGTTAGTATACTATCCTGTTTGTATACAATAGAGCATCTCATACAAATAGTATTATAATCCCCGTCAGAAGGAATATTCCTATTTGTAGAAAGCGGCTTTTTTATACAGAAAGTATCATTTCCTTTGTCAGAAGGATACGGCTTGTAGAAAATCATAGTTCTATACAATATGTACTATCCGAAACGCCTAAGCTACTGATTGTATATTTTATATATACTATACTATTTGTATATCATCCTCGTAAAAAAATCCCCCGCCTCCGGTTTGCTGAACGCATCCGGAAGCGGGGGGTTCTCCTGTTTTATCACACTGACCAGAGGAAAGAATAGCCTGTCACGAAATTGGAACCGAAGCAGATCTCATAAAAGCCCTTCATGCCCGAAAAAGACCCTTCCGCTTTGGCGGCTTTGAGGGAATCGGGGGTGAGCACCCGCACCGGCACTTCTATCACATCGGGAAGCGTTTTCTTGCCGAGCACCCGAACGGTATAATCCACCATCGCATAGGCGGTCCATTCGTAGCTTTGTGCGACCAGCATATCGATCTGATTGTTTTCCACTGCCTCGAGAGCGGCGATGGACCCGCCGGTGGAAATGATTTTGAGGTCCTTCCTCCCCACCTGAGCGGCTGCTTCGATGGCATCGGGGATCATATCGGAATCCAGCACCACAATATACTGCAGGTTGGGGTCTTTTTCCAGCGCTTCCCGGATCTTCACGGAAAGGCCGTTGCCAAATTCCACCTGCGTCCCGCTCAGGACGGTGCAGTAGCCGGAAGAAGCCTGCTTTTTGAACTCTTCCGCAAAGCCCTTGTACACGGCGGTGGAAACCATCGAATCGGAATTGTTCACCGCCAGCGCATTCACCTTGCCCTTTGTCTGGCTGACCGCCCAATCCGCCAACAGACGGCCGGGCAGGGCATATTCGATCGGAATGGTATAATCCACGCACTGATCTTTTACGGTTTCTCCCACGTTCCCGGCGGAAAGCACCCGGATGCCGTGCGCCTGCGCCTGCTCGATGGAGGTGACCAGCACGCTTTTATCAATATCCCCGAACATCACCACGATCTGGCTGCTGTCCACGGCTTTTTCCAGAGCCGAATTATAAAAGGCCGGTGTGCCGTCCGATTTTTCGGCGGCCACTGCGGAAAAACCGGCAGATTTGGCGGCATCCTTAAACTGGGACGCCAGCAGAGAGGTAAACGTATCCGAAAAACTGTCGCAGATGAGGGAAACGGATTTTCCTTTGGTGATCTCTTTAGCGGAGATATTTTCTGAGTCGATCCGAAAAACGGGAATGTCCCGGTACTGGTCGATATACGTATTGATCTCATTCAATTGGGAAGCAGTCAGTTCCGGTTTCGATTCCAGTCCGGTGATATCCGAAGGTTCCTCCTGAGATATTTGCGGGATCTCCCGGGGGGAACGGCTGATCTGCTGCTGCGAAGACACTTCGGAACTTTGCCCCTGCCCGGAAGTGTCTGTGTCCTGCTGACAGGCGCTGACAAGACCGGCGGCCAGAACCGTGGTCAGAAGAAGGGCAGTCACTTGATGCTTTTTCATACATTCCTCCGAAGAAACCCGGGGAAAAGCTCCCCTGAAATGGCCGAAATCAACGGGTGACGATCACCATGACGAAAAGGCCGGGATTCTTCCGCCCCGCCCGTTCGCCATGTTTCATTATACCGTTCTTCCATCGTGACTGTCAACAAGTATTTTTGCCGGTTTTCGGACGATTTCTACAAAATATTTTGGATAAGTCTGCGGATGCATCAGCTCAGCAGGGCAAGGTCCTGCAGGGAATACAGCGGCTGCAGGGCGCAGTTGATGGTCATGGACAGCAGCACAGACGCCCGTCGGATGAGCAGGTCGATCTCTTTGGGCGTCACGATCATGCGGGCGGTTTCGGGGGGAAGACGGCGGGGCAGGTCGGGGAACAGCCCCCGGGCCAGCGTGGTGCCCTCCACCACGGTGGGGATCCCCATAGAAATAACGGGCACGCCGAGGGTATCCCGGCAAAGCGGTTTGCGGCGGTTTCCAATGCCCTCCCCAGGGGTCAGGCCGGTGTCCGAAAACTGGACCGTCCTGCCCAAATGCCGCAGGTCGCCGGCGGCCAATGCGTCGATGACGATGACAGCGGCAGGGGATACCGTCCGAACAGCCGCTTCGATCCATTCAAAGGTCTCCATCCCGGTTTGCCCCAGCACGCCGGGAGACAGAACCGCCACGCTGCGCATGGGCGGAAGCCCGAGGCTTTTTGCCTGTTCCCCCGCCAAATGACGGGTGGCCAGCACCCCATGCGCCGCAGCGGGGCCGAGCGCATCGGGGGTGATGTCGCTGTTGCCGACGCCCGCCACTAACACCGTCCCCTCCGGCGGGAGCAGGGAGGATAATTCCCGTGCCGCCAGCCGGATCTCCTCCTCCGCCTCCTGAAAATGTTCTGTCAGCGGAAGCCCCTCAAGGGTGATATAACACCCCGGGGGTTTTCCGATCTTCCGGGCGGCCTCTTCTGTCTGCACATGGATCCGGGTGCAGGTCAGCCGCCCGATGGTCTCCTGTTCCTCCTGCGCTCCCGGCAGGTCTTTTCCCTGCCACTGCCGGGCTTCCAGCGCTAAATCGGTCCTCAGTTCCAAAATGCCCCACTCCTTTCCACCAATAGTATGTACCGGAGGCGGCTCCATTAGCCGTTAGAAATCGGAGCTTCTGCACCTCAAGGGCACTTCCGCCCAGCGCCTTCGGCAGAGGTCTCCACCGGAGACCCGCACCTCTGAACTCTGCCAGCCTTTGAAAAGGCCCCAGCGAAACTTTGCTTTCCTTTGCAAGACTTTTGGCGTCTTCATCAGGCGCAAGCCCCGAAAGGGGGAGAAACGCCGCCGATGGCGGCTTAATGAATAATGAATAATAAATAATAGTCTCGTGTTTGAGGTGGTTCTTGTGCTTTAGGTTATCGAGATTTGGTGCTTTATCATAAAGTTCACGCCCCGGAAGGGGGGTCTGGGGGCACTCCCCCAGACCCGGGTCCAGCGTCACGCTGGCCCCCGGACCCGGGTGCAGCGTCACGCTGGGCTGCCTATTGATTGTTGGAGGATGAGCGTTTATAATAAAATGAACAGAGGTTTCCGGGAGCCGCTGTCTGAGCGGACAGAACCGGAACCTTTCCTGCAGAAAGGATGATCTCCATGAATATCGTACTGACCGATTACGAAACCATTGACCATGACCCCCGGTTTTTTCAGCGGTTTGAGGCCTACGGCCCCCTGACGCTGTATGATACCACCTCCGACGACGAAGCCGCTCCCCGCCTACGGGACGCAGAGGCAGTGCTGTGCAATAAAACAAACCTGACAGCAGACGTTCTGAAACAATGTCCCCGGCTGCGGTATATCGGCTTGTTTGCCACCGGCTACAATAACATCGACATTCAGCAGGCCTCCGCTCAGGGCATTACCGTGTGCAACGCCGGACGGTATTCCACGCAGGCCGTGGCGCAGCACACCTTTGCCCTGATGCTGGAATGCTTTGGCTGCATCAGCACCTACCGCCGGTTTACGGAAAGCGGCTCCTGGCAGAAATGCCGGGTCTTCTCCCCCATCCTCTGCACCACCCACGAACTGTACGGGCGCACGCTGGGGATCGTGGGCTACGGGAATATCGGAAAAGCCGTAGCCCGGATCGGCAGGGCGTTCGGAATGCGCCTCCTCGTGCACACCCGCACGCCGGGGGCAGACCCCTCCGTTACCTATGTGAGCCTGCCCCGGCTTTTGGAAGAAAGCGACGTCATCAGCCTGCACTGCCCCCTGACCGACCAGAACCAGCGGATGCTGGGGCGGGAGCAATTCCGACAGTGCCGCCGCCGCCCCCTGCTCATCAACACCGCCCGGGGCGGGCTGATCGACGAGGCGGCTTTGGCGGAAGCACTGCGGGAAGGGTGGCTGTCGGGCGCCGCTCTGGACACCCTCACCAAAGAACCAATGGCAAAAGACTGCCCTCTGATCGGGGCGCCGAATCTCCTGCTGACCCCGCACGTTGCCTGGGCCGCCAGAGAAACCATCGACCGGCTTGTGGGGATCGTGGAGGACAACCTTTCCGCTTTTCTTTCCGGCCGCCCGCAGAATCAGGTGGGGTAAGGGCAGCTTTCGGCAGAGCCTTGCTCCCCGCTGTTTCCCGGCCCCTCTGCCCGCCTTTTTGATTACACGGAAAACGATGATGGCACGATCCTCCTGACACACTTCATCGGGCAGGAAACGAAAGCGGTCATTCCGGACGCCATAGTCGGAAAGCCGGTGACAGGCATCGGAGAAAACATCTTCACTTTTTTCACCGGTCTTTCCTCCGTCACCATCCCCGACAGCGTGAGATACATCGGAACAGGAGCGTTTGAAGGGGAAAGCGCCGACTTTGCCACTCCCCAAGGGCGGCTCAGAGAATAGAGAATAACGAACAGTGAATAATAGTCTCGTGCTTGAGGTGGTTCTTGTGGTTTTGGTTTTCGGGAGTTACCGTTTTCTTCATCAGGTGCAAGCCCCGGAAGGGGGTCCGGGGGAGAAACGCCGCCGATGGCGGCTTAATGAATACTGAATAATGAATAATGAATAGTGAATAATAATTTCGTGTTTGAGGTTGTTCTTGTGGTTTTCGGGAGCTGCCGCCTTCTATTCATCAGGTGCAAGCTCAGGAAGGGGGTCCGGGGGAGAATCCCCCGGATACGGGGTGCAGCGCCGCCGCTGCCGTCGCCGGGCGAA
>CACYCG010000111.1 GCA_902772855.1 uncultured Ruminococcus sp. | reverse complement strand
TTCGGGGGCCGGGGACGCTTCCGGAGTCACCGGTGCGCTCGCAGTGCCCTTTTCGGCGGTGCTGTCAGGGGAGGCGCTGTCGGCTTTCCCGGAATTTTCGGCAGGCGGGCCCGCTGTCGGAAGCCGCCGCACGGTCCCTTCCGTTCCCTCCAGTCCGGGAGCGGTTTCCTCCAGCACCACGTCTGTCCGGCGGTGCGGGATGCCCATGTATTCCGGGTCCTTCTTCCGAGCGGTTTTTTTCACATTTCGGACCTGCACCGGCGGCTCTGCCTTTGGCGGGGCAAACATTTCTCCGGCTTCGAGGATCTGCCGGTCCTTGGTGATGCCCACGGTAAAGTTCTTGTCCGCCATCAGCACCACCACGTTGCGCCAATGCCCCACGTCGCACTGCCCGTAGGTATTGTCGCCGTAATACACCACCGTGCCGTTATCTCTCAGCCCGACCAGATGGTTATAGCCGCAGCAGATCTTGGTAACGCTGATCCAGAAATATTTATTGAAAAAACCTAACGAGGACGGCTTGGTCAGTTCCACCATCCCGTGCTCGTCCAATTCGGCGCTCGTATCGGCAAAATGGAGGACCGCCACCACCTTGCGCTCCTTGATGCCGTATTTTTCCATGATCCTCTTTTTGCAGGAATCCGGAAGGGAGCAGATCGACTCAATGATCATCGTTATCCACCTCTATCTTTTGCCCATGCGCTGTCAGGGCTTTTTCTTTCGTTTTGCATACGGATTTTCGGGGATCGGCGGAAGGGAATACTTCTTCGCAGGCGTCGCCGGCGCCGGGTCCGGAGCGCTTGGGGCAGGAGAAGACGGTTTTCCGAAAATGCGGGAAAAGAACCCTTCCTGCGCTCTTCCGGACGTTCCTGTGCCCGCAGGCGCCGCAGGGGGCGTCGGCTCGGAGGGAGCCGCTGCATTTTTTCCGAACAGGCTGGAATAACGGCTGCGCTGCTCGGCGGTGGGAATTTCCGGAGAAGACGAACCGGAAGACGAAGCCGGAGTGGAAGCCGGTTTGGAAGCCGGAGTGGGGGCCGGAGCGGGAGCCGGAGCCGAGGCCGCTTTTCCGAACAGGCTGGCATAGCGGCTGCGCTGTTCGGCAGTGGGAATTTCCGGGGACGACGAACCGGACGATGAAGCCGGTGCCGGTGCCGGTGCCGGTTTCGCAGCCGAAGCGGAAGCCGGAGCCGGTTTGGGAGCTGGAGCAGGAGCCGGAGCCGAGGCCGCTTTTCCGAACAGGCTGGCATAGCGGCTGCGCTGCTCGGCGGTAGGAATTTCCGGGGACGACGAACCGGACGATGAAGCCGGTGCCGGTGCCGGTTTCGCAGCCGGAGCCGGAGCGGGAGCAGGAGCCGGAGCGGGAGCAGGAGCCGGGGCGGAGGCAGGAGCAGACGAAGCGGGCCGCTTTTTCCCGAACAGCCCCGCATAGCGGCTGCGGATGTCTTCCGAAGGAATCGGAGAAGAGGCCGCCGTGCTCCCCTCTGCCGGGGAAGCCGCCGCAGCGGAAACCAGGTTCTGCAGAGAGCCGAAGGCGTTTTCTCCTGCAAACAGCACGGTCCCGTCTGCCTGCAGCCCAACGGTGCAGCGGTCTCCGGCCGTAATCGCCACCACGTTTCTCCAGGCGCCCACGCTGCACTGGCCGTGGCGGTTATTGCCCGCTGCCAGCACCCGTCCGTCCGAGCGAAGGGCAACGGTATGTTCGTTTTTAGCGGAAATGGCGACGATATCGGTCCAGCCGTTCACGTCGCATTGGTCGTATTTATTATCCCCCACGGCCACCACTGTGCCGTCTTCCCGAAGACCGACGCTGAAATAATTTCCGGCGGCCACGGCTTTGATATGGGTCCAGGAAGCCACGTCCCCGCATTGGTGAAAATAATCATCGCCGAAAGAAATGACCGTCTTATCCTGCCGGATCGCCAGAAAATGCGTATACCCGGCCGAAACCGCCGTCACGCCGCCAATGCCTTCCACTTCTTCCCGGCTGACGATGCCGTCTTTCCCGGCAAACAGGAGCTGCCCGGAGGTTTTCAGGCCGATAACGTACTCTTCCGCGGCGGACAGATACGCCATATCGTGGGTCCAGGCGCCGGCTTCCTCCCAGGGGCCGGGGAGCATGGAATGCAGCAAAACGGAGCCGTCGCTTTTCAGGCCCATCACAGCGTGGTCCCCGGCTGTAAGCTGCACCACGTCCTTCCACTCGGTGAAATCCGGCAGAAGGCCGGGGTCTTTGTCGGCAAAGCGGATCGTGCCGTCATCCTGCAGAATATACACGCCGGAAAGACTGATGGCGGCGGAAAGTTTTCGCTCCGGGATGGGGGCGATCGTGGTCACGCTCAGCGAGGAAGAGGTCTCATGCCCGGAAGCAAACCGGGCATACTGCTCCCGGAGTGCCGGTGCGGGAACGCCGCGCCCGGCACTGCCCGCAGTCTCTCCGGCCGGGGATGCCGGGGCGGTGATGTCCTCAATCGGTTTTTCACCGGTTTTAGCGGACGTTTCCTCTCCCCGCTCTTCTCCGAAGCTCCCGGCGATGAACTGCTGCTGGTCGGCTGTGATACCCACGGAATAATCGTCCTCCGCCGAAATATCGACAACGTTTTTCCAGCCCTCCACCCGGCACTGTCCGCAGGAATCATCCCCGAACGCCACCACCGTTCCATCGGTGCGAAGCCCGAGGATATGATTTCTCCCGTTGCAGAGCTTCCGGACGAAATGCCACTTCTGCTCCTCCTCCGCAGAAAACTCCATCTTCCCCATCACCGACACCACGCCGGAGGAGCGCAGCACAGCGGAAAAATCCTCACAGGTTTTCGCCGCCGGGTCAACGGACAGGTATTTATTGATCAGCCTCACCTTCAGATTCGGTTCAGGCCGATAGAACGTTTCGATCGTCACCCGTTTTCCCACAGGGATCCCTCCTTATTCCAAGTGTCCGGCTTACACCGGACCGTTTTCTCATCAGATTTTTGTCACAAAACAACCCCGAAACAATTTCCCTTTTATTATAAACCTTTTCCTCCCCTTTTGCAAGCAGCGTGACGCTGCACCCGTATCCGGGGGATTCTCCCCCGGACCCCCTTCCGGGGCTTGCACCTAATGAAGAAAGCGGCAGCTCCCGAAAACCACAAGAACAACCTCAGGCGCGAGATTATTATTCACTATTCATTCTTCATTATTCGTTATTCATTGAGCTGGCGCAGCCAGCGTTTCCGCCCGGGTGGGAGATGACCTTCCCTTTACGATGGCGCCCCGGGCAGGAAGTAAACCATCTCGGAGATCTCCCGACCTTCATCCGGGTAACGCCAGAAGAAAAACCTGCCGCACAGACCAATGGCATATGACACCCTGCACATTGTTCATTGAGCGAGAGCGGCTTCCAGAATAATGGTACACCAACGCCGGACAAAACCCGGCGGGGGGGACTCTTCCCAAAAACGCACCTTACCTGAAAGGAGGAGACCGCCTTTTTCAATGGCACCCTGCCCATAGCGGCGCAGGCAAAAACCCCTCTCCTGCCTGTGAGGACAGAAGAGGGGAAGAAGGGGGCACTCAGGCTACATGGTGCCACAGGTAGTCCACCCAGCGCTCGCAGCCTTTTTCGGAGAAATGCAGGCCCATATAATCCGGGTCGCCGCAGTTTTCGTACAGAAGATTGCCGTGGCCGTCATCAACGGCGGAGGCGACGTCCAGGAAGATGAAGCCTCTTTCCTTACACACTTCTCTGGCCTTGGCATTGAAGCGGGCGATGTTGGCGTTGTTGAGCATATCCTCACGGGAAATATAGCTCAGCAGGGGGGTGACAGACTGGATATAGATCTGCACGTCGGGGGATTTTATCAGAATGCGGTCGGTCAGCTTTTTCATGCCGTCAATGGCACCGTCAACGCCATAGCCGCCAATATCGTTCATACCCAGCATGATGAAGACTTTTTTCTTGCCGGTGAGGCGAACGCTTTCTTCCACCGGGCGCTTTTTTCCGTTGTAGACCGGGTGAACGCTGTAGCGGTACTCAGGGTCCCACAGGGCGTTGTTATACCCCAGCCCGACCCCGCACAAAAACTCCGCATCGCCGAGGCAGCCGTTTTCGGCGTAATAGGAAAGGCGCATGGAAACGCTGTCGCCCACAAAGACGGCGTCGTCAAACCAGGCGGGGGCAACGGTTTTGCCGGTGGGCTGCTGCACGTCCGGGTGGTAGACCGGGGCGGAGGTTTCCGGGGGACGAACCGGCTCGGGCGGCTTTTCGGTGACGGTGACTTTACATTCGGCGGTCAGCCCGTTGTAGGTTTTGGCGGTGATCAGGGCGGTGCCGATGGCTTTTGCATGGATGGTACCGTTGGAATCCATGCTGATGATCCTGTTGTCGGACCAGATCCAGTCGTAGGTGTAGCGGGTCGCATTATAGGGAAAAAACTGAATGCCCAGCTGATAGGTTCCCTCCACCGGGATAATGACCTCTTCATCGCTCAGCCCGATCTCGGTGAGGTCCACGACCTTCTGCACCGGCGCACTTTCCGGCTTGCTCTCGGTCTTGCTTTCGGTCTTGCTTTCGGGTTTGCTTTCGGTCTTGCTCTCCGTTTTGCTCTCGGGTTTGCTCTCCGTTTTGCTTTCGGTCTTGCTTTCAGGTTTACTTTCTGTCTTGCTTTCCGGCTTGCTTTCGGGTTTACTTTCCGGCTGGCTTTCCGGCTGGCTTTCCGGTTTGCTCTCGATCTTGCTTTCCGGCTGGCTGTCGGGGCTGATGTCGTAGGCCCGGGGGGCCGGCAGGGTGGTAGTCACCGCAGAAGCGGGACCGGCCTGCTCATCGGGAGCAGAAGCCTGACCGCAGGCGCCGGTGAAGAGGATCAAGGCCAGGCATAACCCGGCACAAAGGTGTTTTTTCATGCATACCCTTCCTTTTTCGGGCAGATTCAGACTGCCTTTCGTTTGCGGAAAACAATCGGCGGCAGCAATCCCTGATTATGTCCCATTATAGGCTTGTCGGAAGGAATTGTCAATTAGCAACTGCCAGCGGCAGCGGCGGCGCTGCACCCCGTAGCCGGGGGAGTGCCCCCGGACCCCCCTTCCGGGACTTACAGCAGCGTGACGCTGCACCCGGGTCTGGGGGAGTGCCCCCAGACCCCCCTTTCGGGGCTTGAACTTGATGAAGACGCTAAAAGTCTTGCAAACCAGCGGCGGCGCTGGACCCCGGGATTGTCAGCCGTCTTCTTCTGTTAAAAGTCTTGCAAAGGAGGGAAAGTTTTCGTCCACCTTTT
>CACYCG010000110.1 GCA_902772855.1 uncultured Ruminococcus sp. | reverse complement strand
TCTCTCGTCTCCTCTTCGCAGCCCTCCTATGGTACCATCTCTCGCCAGCGCAAATTTCGGGACGGGAAGGCGGTCCGGTTCGGGTGGGTACTTCGTTGCCCGAAAATCGTCTTCTGTCTTTTTGATGCGCTGGCTGTTTTGGGCGTTTCCTTGATAGCGTTACAGGACAGCGCTGCGGGGCGGTCAGGCGGGGGTTTCGCGCTCTGCGGAGCACGACCAGAGACTCCGTCTCTGGACTCTGCCACCTTTTGAAAAAGGTGGACGAAAACTTGCTTTCCTTTGCAAGACTTTTAGTGTTTTCTTTAGGTTCAAGCCCCGGAAGGGGGTCCGGGGGAGAATCCCCCGGATATGGGTGCAGCGTCACGCTGCCAGCGCCGCCGCTGGTTTGCAAGACTTTTAGCGTTTCCGTTGACTGTAAGCCCCGGAAGGGGGGTCCGGGGGCACTCCCCCGGCTACGGGGTGCAGCGCCGCCGCTGCCTGGCTGGTTGACAAAGAGGGGAAAAAGGAATATGATACAGGGTAGAAAGCTCCCCGGGAGAGAAGAGGGGGTGGAGGAGGGATTCGGATGATGAAAAATAGAAGAAGGTATTGCGTTCAGGCAGTGTGTGCGGCGGTTTGTGCGGCGGCGCTGCTGCTGGGCGGGTGTCAGCCGGGAAGCGGGACGGAAAAGGAAGCGTCTGAGGAAAGCTCCCGGCCGACGGTCTCTTTGACAGAGGAGCCTTCCCGGGAAGAATCCCCTGCCGGAATATCCGAAGAAAGCCCGGCGGAAAGCGAGCAGGAAGCTCCGGAATCCTCTGAGCCTTTGCCGGAAGACGGCTACCCGCAGGAAAAAGTCGTTTACCTGACCCTTTCCGTCGGCGAAAAAAGAGACCTCCGGGAGATGCTGCAGGAAGTTGGGGAAGCGGCCGCTTCCCTGCTGCGGAAACTGGAGGAAACGAAAGCAGCGTTTGCGTCCCGCCAGGAAAGCGTGGCAGTGGTGGATGAAAAGGGGACCGTCATCGCAAACGGTGTCGGGACAGCCACGGTGGTGGTGCAGGAAACGCCCTCCGGCGACCTGCTCGGCGTGCTGAAAGTGGAAGTGACCAAAAAAGAACTGCACAATAATCTCATCACCCCGAAACTGTGGGAAGCCAGCGACGCCAAAGGGAACGTCATTTACCTGTTCGGCACCATCCATGCCGGCGACAGCGATGTGATGCATATGCCGGATTATTTTGAAGAGGTGTTTGATTCCTGCGAGGCGCTTGCCGTAGAATGCGACGTGACCAGCCCGGAAGGGATCGCCGCTGTCACACTGGGCACGCAGAAGCTCGCTTATCAGGACGGCACGACCATCCAGCAGCACGTTCCCGAAAAGGATTACGAAGCCGCCCGGCAAATTCTTCAGGAGGAAAGCACCTACGTCAGCTTATACGATGGCTATCAGCCCATTATGTGGGTCAGCCTGCTGGAGAACGTTTCCATGAAAAAGGCGGGGCTGAGCAGTGTGTACGGGGTGGATACCATCCTGCTGGCTAAGGCAAAGCTGCAGAAAAAAGAAGTGCTGGAGCTGGAGTCGGTTTCGTTCCAGATGGATATGATGGCAGGTTTTTCGGAAGAGGTCCAGCAGGCGCTGCTGCACAGCCATGTGCAGGAAGGCGCTGCGGAGGAAATGGCCAATGCGCTGAAGGACTTGTACATCGGCTGGAAAAACGGCACGCTGGACGAAAAAACCGTTGGCATTTCCGATGAGGAGAACTCTTCTGACGACAAAAAAGAAGAGGCGCTTTTGAAAGAATATAACGACATCATGATCACACAGCGCAATAAAGGCATGGCGGAAAAGGGAATGGAATACCTTCAGTCGGGCAAAAAAGTCCTGCTGACCGCCGGGTCCGCCCATTTTTACGGCGAGGGGGGGATCATCGCCCTCCTGAAGCAGCAGGGCTGCACCATCCGGGAGATTTCCGAAGCCTCCCCTCTCAGCGCCAGCAGCGGCGGCGCTGCACCCCGGGTCTGGGGGAGTGCCCCCAGGCCCCCCTTCCGGGGCTTACAGTCAACGGGAACGCTAAAAGTCTTGCAAACCAGCGTGACGCTGGACCCGGGATTGTCAGCCGTCTTCTTCTGTTAAAAGTCTTGCAAAGGAAAGCAAAGTTTCGCTCAAGCCTTTTCAAAGGCTTGCAGAGTCCAGAGACAGCGTCTCTGG
>CACYCG010000109.1 GCA_902772855.1 uncultured Ruminococcus sp. | reverse complement strand
CAAAACCGTTGCAAAAACCTTTTCCGTGAATACCAGTTCTTCTTCCTCGGATACCACGACTGCTTTGACGAACAAATCCACCATCAGCAGCACGAAGGTCACCAAGGGAACCCAGATCACCATCACCGGCGCAGCCGCCGGCGGCACTTCTCCCTACAAATATGCTTTCTATATCCGCAAAGAATCCAGCTCCAACTGGTCGGTCATCGGCACCGAATTCGGCACCGCTACCAAAGCGACCTATAAGCCCGCTGCGGTTGCCAAATACATCGTTCGTGTGGATGTGAAAGACAACACCGGCAAAAAGGTCTCCAAAGAGTTTACCCTCAATTCTGTGGCCTGATTTTTGACAGTTCAACCGGGACAGCAAGCCCCCCTCTTTCATCCGGGATGAGGGGGGCTTTTCCTCCTTTTGTTAGGCTGTGGAGGAGGAGAAACGCCGATTTTGTCGGCTCAGTGAATAATGAATAACGAAACATGAATAGTGAATAATATTTCCTTATGGTAGGTTTTCCGAGGCAGCTGCCCTCCCTATTAGCAGTAAGTTTTTGGAAGGGGGTCCGGGGGAAAACTTTTTTTCAAAAAAGGTTTCCCCCGGAAATGCGGCTTTGGAAAACATAGAAAAGTGGTTTACATCTTCCATGAAAAATGGTATACTTTTTTCGGATAATTTGTGCAGGACAAAGGTGATTCTATGAAAAAAGACGAAAAGACAAATGCCGTCCGAAAGCTGGATGCGATGAAGCTCTCGTATGAACTGCTTTCCTATGAGACTCACGAAGCTCTGTCGGGGGAAGAAGTTGCCCGCAGTTTAGGGCTGGATCCCGCTATGGTGTTCAAAACGCTGGTGACCGTTGGAAAAAGCGGAGGACATTATGTGTTTATGATTCCCGTGCAGAAAGAACTGGACCTGAAAAAAGCGGCGGCCGCCTGCGGGGAAAAATCCGTTTCCATGCTGAAATCGAAGGAGCTGCTTCCGCTGACGGGCTATATTCACGGGGGGTGTTCTCCGGTGGGGATGAAAAAACTGTTCCCGACTTTTATTGACGCTTCCGCCAAGGAGCAGCCGGTCTTGTACTGCAGCGCCGGAAAAATCGGGCTGCAGATGAAACTGCCCCTTGCAGAGCTGCAGAAGGTCATCCCGCTGACGCTTGCCTGCCTGACCCGGCAGGAATCCATTCATGAAAACGAATCAGGAGGTCAATCATCATGCTTGAACACGTAAACGAGGCCCGTGCGGTCATGCAGGAAGTGGAAAAAGCCGTGCTGGGCAAAGAGGAAGCTGTTATGGAGATCATGACCGCCTTTTTATCCAACGGACACGTTTTGCTGGAGGATATTCCCGGCGTGGGGAAAACCACGCTGGCCAACGCCTTTGCCGCCGCTATGGGGCTGAAATGCCGCAGGGTGCAGTTTACTCCGGACGTTATGCCCTCCGATTTGACCGGCTTTTCGGTCTATCGCCGGGAGGAGGATAAGTTTGTGTATCAGGAGGGCAGCGTTTTCTGCAACCTGCTGTTGGCGGATGAAATCAACCGTACCTCTCCGAAAACGCAGTCGGCGCTGCTCGAAGTTATGGAGGAGCGCAAGGTTTCGGTGGAAGGCGTCACCCGCCCGGTTCCGGAGCCTTTTCTGGTCATCGCCACGCAAAACCCCTCCGGTACCGCCGGCACCCAGATGCTCCCCGAAGCGCAGATCGACCGCTTTATGGTCACGCTGTCGCTGGGCTATCCGGATTATGCCAGTGAAATGGAAATTGCCCGCAGCGCCGGAAACGGCCCCCGCACGCAGGCAGTTTCGGCAGTGTGCGATGCCTCTTTGCTGAAAGTCATGCAGGAAGAGATCCACCAGGTGTATATCAAAGACGAGATCTACGATTATATCCTCCGGCTGATCACCGAGACCCGCCGCCATCCCTATCTCGAAAGAGGCGCCAGCCCCCGGGCAACGCTGGCGCTGGTGAAGACGGCAAGGACCTTCGCCTGGCTTTCGGGCCGGGATTATGTGGTGCCGGGAGATGTCAAGCGGCAGCTTCCTTATGTGCTTTCCCACCGGATCCTGGTCAATTCCGCTGCCAGAATGAACAACCTCGGCCGGGCCAATATCATTGAAAGCATTTCCAAAAACGTGCCCCTGCCCTATATGGGAGCAAAAAAATGAAACTCATAACTGTTTTGCTGATGCTGGCGCTGACGTGGTATTTAGCGGGGACAAACCGCCAGCCCGTCATGATGGCGCTGGCGTTTGCCGGGGCCGCCCTGATGGTCATCATGCTGATTTTTTCGCAGTATATCCGCTTCCGCATCCACGCAGAGATCCCCTCTCAGCCCAATATTGCCCGAAAGAATACGCAGACGTCCTTCACCCTGCACACCCGGAACACCTCCCGCCTGCCGGTCAACCGCTTCCGGCTGACGTTTTCCATGCAGTATACCACGGAACGGTTTTTTTCGGCGACCAGACGCCTCAACGGAAGCTGCGCCGGAAGACGGGGCGACCGGGATAATGATTCCCTGTTTTATTTCACAGCCCCTTACTGCGGTGTGATCCGCCTGAAACTGAAGTGGCTGAAGGTGTACGATTATCTGATGGTGTTTTCCGCCAGCAAGAAGATCAAAAACGTCAGCGAAGAAATTCTGGTGCTGCCGGAGCCAAAAGAAATGCGGCTGGATATGCCTCCTTTTGGGTATTACACCGCCGAGCCGATCTCCCCGGAAACCAGCGACCGCCCCGGCGACGACCACAGCGAGATCCGACTGGTGCGGGAATACCGGGACGGCGACCTCATTCGTCATTTGCACCGGAATTACAGCGCCCGCACCGAAAAGCTGTGGATCAAGGAATTCCAGCACGAAAACGATTATATCTTCGATTTCCTGCTCGATACCTCCGGCACGAAGCGTCTCAATGCGGCGCAGTGGGATGCGTTCTATGAATTGATCTCCTCGGTGATGTATTCCCTTCTCCGGGAGGAAGTGATCCTGCGGGTCTTCTGGGTGGATCAGAAGCGGGGAGGACTCCGGCTTTTTGAATTGTCCAGCCGGGAGGATATTGACCGCCTCATGACCGAACTGTACCGCTCCGATACAGCCTGCACTCCGGATGAATGGGCCACCTTTACCGGCGACATGGCCCGCAGCGGTATGCGGATCAATACGAATTTAGAATGGTTTTTTCTGGAAAAACCGGTGCATCGTTTTCAGGTGAAAAATATCGAAAAGCAACTGATGACGGAATATTTTATCATCGGGAGGTGAGGGCATGAAGCATATCCGCATTACTACGGTCAAACAATATGTGACCAAGGCCGAACGTCAGGAAGACGACAGGCTTCAGCGGCAGATGGCGCCCTCACCGTTTTATCTGATCCTCTATCTCATCTGGATAGCGGGGGCGGCGGTTATGGGCAATAATATCCTCCGCCTGAGCCTTCCGCTGCTTCTGACCGGCATAGCGGGCATCTGGGCCATAACGGGCCTGCTGTGGTTTTTATATTTTTTCCACAAGAAGATCTTTATGGTGGTGTCGTTAGTGTTCGGGGTGGCTGCAGCTGCGGCGATGTACCCGCTGGCCAGCGCTTCTGCCACGATGGGCGCAGCCGCCTGGACCAATACAAAGGAAGGCCCGGTGTCGCTGCTGATGGCTGTGCTGACGGCGGTGTTCCTGATGTTTTTGCTGGAGTTTGTGCTTCGCATTCATGCGGTGACGTTTCTGATCAGTGCCGGACTGATCACAGCCGTTCCGTTCACAGACCTCAGCTTTGGGCTGTGGGAAGCGCTGGCGCTGCTCGGGTGCATGGTCGGGTTCGTGGTGCTGAATATGAACGACCGCTCCCGCCAAAGGCGCTTTGTGATGAAAAAAAGAGGGATTATCACTTCGTTCTGCGTCATGGTCACGGTCGGTCTGATGACCATCATCATGCTGATCACGGTCGGTGTGGTCGATTGGCAGCAGGAGCCGCTGTATGCCCAGACGCTCCGTTTTGACGACCGTTTGCACGAATGGCTGATCGACAACGCTTCGCTTTTAGATGAGGATTTTTTGTCGGGCTACCTCAGCCGGGGCAATCTGCACCAGACCGGCAAGGAAAAGTTCGAGCTGTCTGTCAACGCTCCGTTCTATGACCGGCTGTATCTGAGGGAGTTCATCGGCAGCGATTACAACGGTCAGGGCTGGGATTGGGCAGAACTCTGGCAGGAGATTCCTTTGGAACTGTCCGACCGCTCCCCTGAACAGCACACCCGGTATGAGGATTCGGAAGAATCGGAGGAAGAAGACTGGGGCTGGGGCGATGAAGAAGAGGAAGAACCCTATGAACCGACATATTTTGTTGAAAGAGAACTTTTTGTATCGCCGCTGGTGTATGCGGCGCAGAATGATTACCTGAAGGAAATGCAGGATTTTTCCGATTTTCTGAAATCCTACCGTATCGAAAGCCTCAGCTGGTTGGGAGGATCGCCGTCCATGTATTCTTCCCTGCGGGGAGATAGTTTCGAGGTGAAGATGCACAGAGGCAGCATTGGCTATGACGGCACGGGAAAGATCGCCTTTTTCCTATCGGAAGACAATGTAGTCTACCTGCTGAACACCACCCCGGCGGATACGTCGGACTATGTCTTTGAACATTTTTCGGAGATCCTCGACCGAGACCCGGCCTATGTGTCTTCTGTCCGCGCCATTCCCTCCAAGCCGGAGGTCCTGTTCAATATGTACAGCTCCGATTATATCGCCGAAATGCTGTACGACCGCACGATGGCGATGAGACAGGCGCAAAAGGAGGAGGAACAGGTCCGCTCAGGGGAAGCCTTGTCGGGCGCCGAACCGGACACGGAGAGCCCCGCCCGAAAACTGCGGGTGAAATATATCACTGATTTTTACGGCATGGTCATCCCGTATTATCCGGAGTTCAGCAGATCCACGATCGCATGGAAGATGGTTGACGACCGCACCGCCGGGGCGGAGATCACGCAGGCCTCCTATACGGTCAGCTACCTGACCGAGCGGGATCTTCCGGGGGAGATCGACTGGAGCGGTTATGACGCCTATCGAAATTATCAGCAGTATTACCAGAATGCGATCAAAGAGCAGTACACGAATTTTGATCCCGACCAGACCCCCCGGCTCTATCAGCTTTGTCAGGATATGAAGCTGGAAAACGTCAACGAAGTGACCACGTTTATCCTGTACACCCTCCAGACCCATGCCGTCTATTCCACCTCTCCCGGCAATACGCCGATAGGAAAAGATCTGCTCGAATATTTCCTGTTTGAAAACGGCAGGGGTTATTGTATCCATTATGCGTCCACGGCGGCGCTGATGTATCGGATGCTGGGCGTTCCCGCCCGATTTGTGACCGGATTCGGAGTGGATCCCGCGGCTTTCGGGAAACCGACCGTCACGCAGGAGGGGGATGAGACCTGGTACACCTCCACTGTCCGGGATTACAGCGCCCATGCGTGGGTGGAGATCTATCTGGAGGATCACGGCTGGGTGCCGGTGGAAGTTACCCCGACCGCTTCCAATACAATGGTGGCCGAGTACCCCGGCTATGACTCTATGGAAATGGAGCGTATCATGCAGAAATACGGCTGGGAGTTCCGCAAGAACGCTCAGCCGCAGGTACAGTCCGGTGCAGGCGAGGAAGGGGAGAATAGCTCCCCCCTGATCACATGGGTCAGCTCTCCCTACGTTTTCATTCCGCTTTGCGGGGTACTGTCTGCGGCGGCGGGTATCGTGTTCCTGCTGCTGAGAAGAAAGCGCTCTTTCCGGGCGCCGGTCGGAAGCAGCCAGTGCCGTCTGCTGTTTGACAAACTGATCCGGATGCTGCACGACCGTGGACATCTGAAGGAGTATTACGGCAGCGAAGTGGATTTTATTTTGCAGCTTTCCCGCCTTTCCTCCGCTTTGTCGGCGGAAGAAACGGCCGATTTAGTGCATCGTCTGGAAAAGATCACCTTCTCCACGGTTTCGGAAACGCCGGAAGACGTAGAAGCGGTGGCGGATTATTACCGCCGTCTGGCACGGTCGGAATATGACTCGCTCCCCTGGTTTCGCAAGCCGATGTTCAAATATGTCAAAGCGTTTCTGCCCCCCGGGGCGTAAAGCGAGCGGCCAAAAGCCCGTTTTCATGCTCCTGCGGCAGAAAGACTGTCTGCGGTAAATATGATAAAAAAGAGAGGTCTTCTTCATGAAAAGAACCCTGAAAATCAAACGCCTCCGGGCCGAGGCGGTCCTGCCCTTGCAGGCCACGGAAGGCTCCGCCGGGATGGACCTGTGCGCCTGCCTGAATGAGCCGGTGACGATCCGCCCCGGAGAATTGAAAATGATCCCCACCGGTCTGGCTGTGGAGCCGGAGGGGGAGGACTGCGCCCTGTTTTTGTTTGCCCGCAGCGGGCTGGGCGTCAAGCATGGGATCTGCCTTTCCAACGGCGTGGGCGTGGTGGACCGGGATTACCGGGGAGAGGTCTGCGTGGGGCTTTGCAACGTGTCCGATACGCCCTATACGATCCAGCCCGGAGAACGGGTGGCGCAGATGATCCTGATGCCGGTTTTTTGCGCTCAGATCGTGCAGGCGGAAACGCTGAGTGAGACCCGCCGGGGAGCCGGAGGGTTTGGTTCCAGCGGAAAACTGTGAAAATAGACGAAATTTGGCGGGCCGTTTCAACCATTTCACCAAAAAACGGCCCGCTATTCTACTCTTTTTTCATATTAAAGCAAAAGTTTTTCCGGGGGTCAATTTATAGTTGAGATTAAGGGCGTTTCGGCGTATAATAGGTTTATGGTAATGGCAGCGGGGGAGGGGATTTGTTCCCCCGAGGGGAAAGCCGCCGATCTCCCGTTTTTGGCAGCCGGACAAAAAGAAAACCGGCTGATGCGGCGGAATGGAAGAAGGAGAGACATATGTTTTCTAAAGATATAGGGATCGATCTGGGCACCGCTAATACATTGGTGTTCATGAAAGGCAAAGGCATTGTCATGAGAGAACCGTCCGTGGTGGCGGTGGATGTGCGAACCGATTCGGTGCTGGCGGTCGGCTCCAAGGCAAAAAGCATGATCGGCCGCACCCCCGGCTCTATTGTAGCGGTCCGTCCGCTGAAAGACGGGGTCATCGCCGATTTTGACATTACGGCCACCATGCTGAACCGCTTTATCCGCATGGCGGTGAAAAGCACCTTTTTCAGCAAGCCCCGTGTGATCGTCTGCATTCCCTCCGGGGTTACGGACGTGGAAAGAAGAGCGGTCATTGATGCGGTGCGCCGGGCCGGTGTCAAGCAGGTGGAATTGATCGAGGAACCGATGGCAGCGGCGATCGGCGCCGGTCTTCCGGTCACACACCCAGAAGGCAGCATGGTAGTCGATATTGGCGGCGGCACCTCCGAAGTGGCGATTATCTCTTTAGACGACATTGTCACCGCCTGCTCTGTCCGGGTGGCGGGGGATAAGTTTGATGAATCTATCATTCAATATGTCAAGAGAAAGTATAATCTTCTGATCGGCGAACGCACGGCGGAAGAAGTCAAGATCGGCATTGGCTCGGCCTATCCCTATGAAGGAGAGGGCAGTATGCAGATCAAGGGGCGCAACCTTGTGGACGGCCTTCCCAAAGACGTCACGATCTCCGCAGCCGAAGTGCGGGATGCCTTAGCGGATCCGCTTTCGGTCATTATTGAGGCGATCAAAACCACGCTGGAGCAGACGCCTCCGGAATTGTCCGCCGATATTATCGACAACGGCATCATGCTCACCGGCGGCGGCGCTCTGCTCAGAGGGCTGGAATTGTTGGTGGCGCAGGAGACCAGTATGCCGGTGCGTACCGCCGAGCGCCCGCTCGACTGCGTGGTGGACGGAACCGGCAGAAGGCTCGACCGTCTGTCCGGCGGCCGGGGCCGCAGCTATGGACGCTATTGAAATGGTTTTTTCTTACATATACCGATCCGGTGAGAAGCCGAGGTGAAAAAAGGTGAATCGGGCTTTTTCGGGAAAAGGATTCAAGGTGCTGGTCACGGTGGTTTGTCTGCTGCTGGTGCTGGCACTGGTCACAGCGGGAAACAGTACGGTAGGCGGGCTGTTTTCCGGTTTTATTCTCACACCGCTGCAGCGGGTAGCGGCGGAAGCGACCGGCTCGGCCGGGCAGGTGGTTACGCTTCCGAAAGATCCGCAGGAGCTGGAAGAAGAAAACAGCCGCCTGCGGGAAGAAAACCGCCGGCTGACAGATGAGCTGGTGGAATATTACGATATCAAGCGGGAAAACGAGGAATTGTACAAGTTCTACGACATCAAAAAATCCAATGAGGATTTTTCGGTAGTCCCCGCTTCTGTGATCGCCCGTGATCCGAACGAGATTTTTTACGGTTTCGTTCTCGATGCCGGCACCGCCGATGGGGTCAGCCCGGGCGACCCGGTGGTTACGGATAACGGTCTGGTCGGGTTTGTCAGCGAAGTCAGCATCAAGACAGCCAAGGTGACCTGTTTGCTGTCCCCGGAAGTTCGGGTGGGGGCAGTGGATAAGAAAACCGGCGATGAAGGCGTTATTTCCGGAAGTCCCCTGTATGCGGACAGCGGCAGCACGGTGCTGGAAAACCTGAAGGAACGCCACAGCATCAAAGTGGGGGACATCATTGTCACCTCCGGCTACGGCGGCGCCTATCCCCGGAATCTGAAGATCGGCACCGTCAGCAAACTGCTGTCGGACTCCTACACCGGAACACCGATTGCGGTGATCCGGCCGTTTGAGGATGCCCGTTTCGTGAGTTCAGCGGCGATCATCACCAATTTCACCGGAAAGGGCGTTATCGAGTCGTCTTCTCCGGAACTCCCCCAGACTTCCGGACGTTCTGCCGGCTGAAAGGGAGGAGCGCATGAATCGGATCCATTTTATCAAATATACCGCCTTTTCGCTGGAGCTGGTGCTTTGCTTTGTGTTGCAGAGTCTGCCGGGGTTCCGGCTGGAGGTTTTTGGCGGAACGCCGGTGCTGCTGTTGCCGCTGGTGATGACGATCGCCGTCTATGAACGGGAGATCCCGGCCATCGTATTCGGCGTGGCAGGGGGGCTGTTAGCGGACGGAGGGTACAGCGGTCCGATGGGGTATTATGCCATTACGATGGCGATCCTGTGCTATGTGGTCAGCATCCTGATGGAGCAGTATATCCGCACCAGCCTTCTGACGGTCATGCTCGTGGGCACGGTCAGCCTTCCGCTGGTTATGTTCGGACAGTTTGTTTTCTTTTATGTGGCGATGGGGTATGGAAATGTCTGGGAGTATTTTTTTGCCCACATCCTCTCCCGCATCGTGTACACCTGGGCGATGATCCCCCTGTTTTACGCCCTCAATCGCTTTATTGCCGTTAAGACACAGCAGGACAGTTGATCCTGCTGTTTTTGTCTACGGTGTCTGGAAAGGAAGTGAACGCATGGAAGGGTTCAAAAGCCGCTGGCGCTATGCTCTGCTGCTGCTCATGGCGGTGGCCGCCATCGGATTTTATGCTTTCCGGCTGATCAATTGGCAGGTGTTCCAAAAAGGGTATTATGATGACGTAGCCCTTACTTCCGCCGTTTATACGGAAACCACCGATGCGGTGCGCGGGGAGATCTACGATGTCAACGGCGTGGAGCTGGCCGTGAACGAAACGGGCTACCGGGTCGTGATCCATAAGCTGTTCATGAAAGATGAGGATCTCAACCGGGCTATCGTGCGCCTGACAGAGCTGCTGACGCTGTGCGGGGACACCTGGGTGGATGAGCTGCCCATCATTGTGGACGGATCGGGACGCTATGCCTTTGACGAAGAGAAAAGCGAGGAGATCGAGATCCTCAAAGGCAAAGACCAACTGAATATGAATCCCTATTCCACCGCCGACGAATGCATGGCCCGTCTGACGGAAAAATACGAATGCACCGCCTATACAAGGGAACAGCAGCGCAGCATCATCAGCACCCGCTATCATATGGAGCGCACCGGTTATTCCCGCAGCCAGCCCTATATTTTTGCCGAAAACATCAGCAGCCGCGCGATGACGATCATTTCCGAAAATATGCAGGATCTCCCCGGTGTCACCACGGAAGCCACCGCCATCCGCACCTATAAAAACGGAACCGTAGCGCCCCATGTGGTGGGCATTACGGGGCTGATCAGCGCCGAAGAATACATAGAACTGAAAAACAAAGGCTACGCCTATCAGGACGAGATCGGAAAAAGCGGTATAGAGGCGGCTTTTGAAAAAACCCTGCGGGGCAGTCCGGGCAGCCGAACCTACGAAGTGCAGGCGGACGGTTCTGTCACACTGACCGGAACAGTCCAGGCCAAGCCGGGCGATTCGGTGTACCTGACGATCGATGCCGATTACCAGCGGGAAGCGCAGAAGATTCTGAAAGAAGCAGTGCAGGAAGCCAATGCGTATTCCAAGGAAACCGGCGACAAATATATGGGCGGCGACTGCGTGGGGGCTGCGCTGGTGGCCATCAATGTCAAGGATTTTTCCGTTCTGTGCGCCGCCAGTTACCCGACCTATGATTTGTCGAAATTCTACAAGGATTATACCAAACTGGCTTCCAACAAATCCCTGCCCCTGTTTGACCGGGCGTTTATGGGAGCTTTGGCACCGGGGTCTACATTCAAGCCGATGGTGGCTTCCGCTGCACTTCAGGAGCACGCCATCACCACGAAAACGCACATTACCTGCAACGGCGTGTATACCAAAGGCGGGCTGAAGCTCTGGTGTATGAGCTACCACGGAAGCATTGATATGTATATGGCCATCAAAGATTCCTGCAACGTGTTTTTTGCGGAAACGGCTCGTCTGCTCGGCATTGAAAAGATGAACCTGTATGCTAAGCGCTGCGGATTGGGTGTGAAAACCGGCGTGGAGATCACAGAAAGCCGGGGAACCCTGGCCGGCCCGGATTACAGCCGGGAGGTGGGGTCGGAATGGTATGACAGCTTTGTGTCCCCGGCGGGCATCGGCCAGTCGGATAACCAGTTCACCCCCCTGCAGTTAGCAACGTATGTAGGCACGATCGCCAACAACGGGGTACGCCTGCGTTCCCATGTGGTGGACCGGGTGACATCCTATAACGGGGTGGACGTTGTGCTGGAAACCGAACCGGAAGTGATGGATACGATGGGCGTGGAGGAGGAGCATCTGAAAGAAGTGCAGAAAGCCATGCATCTCGCCATCGGGAATTATGTGGCGCTTCAGGATTTCCCCATCTCGATCGCCGGAAAAACCGGCACAGCCGAAAACAGCGGTTCCGACCATTCCAATTTCATTTGTTACGCCCCCTACGAAAACCCGGAGATCGCCTTTGCCGTGATGGTTGAGCACGGGGCCAAAAGCTCGGTGGCCATCAATGCGGCCAAGAAATTCCTGACGTATTATTTCACCCGCCAAGGCAAAATGCCGAGAGCGGAATAAGGGGCATGGAGCTGCTTTTTCCTGCGGGAGGAGGCAGCTTTTTTGTTCTTTTGCAAAAGAGCAAACCGATAAAATGAGTAAAATTGTATAATAATTTTTTTCTTTTCCGCTTGACTTTATAGAAAATGTGTGATACTTTATTAGAAGAGGTATGTGAAAATGGGAAAAGTGACAGTGATGACATCCGGAAAGGGAGGCACCGGAAAATCCACCGTAACGGCAGGGCTGGCCGCAGCCTTTATCCGGCGGGGCGATCGGGTGCTGGTGATTGATTGTGATGCCGGGATGCGGGGCATTGATCTGATGCTTGGCGTCAGCGGCGAATTGGTCTTTGATATGGCGGATATTCTCAGCGGGAACTGCCCGCCGGCGAGCGCCATCTATCCTTGCCGGATGCTGCCCGGACTGTTTATTTTGCCGGCTCCTCAGAACGTGCAGGATGAGGCCAGTCCCTATGTCATGCGGCATTTGGTCAAAGTGCTGGAAAAGTATTATGACCATGTGCTGATCGATTGCCCGGCTGGTATCGGTTCGGGGTTTGATACAGCGGTTTCTTCGGCGCAGCGTGCGGTGCTGGTGGTCAATCCGGAGCCCTTGTCGCTGCGGGGCTGTGAAAAGGTCAGGCGAAAGCTGCAGCGCTATCCGCTGGAGGAAGTGCGGCTGATCATTAACCGTTTTGATAAAGGTCGTTTCCGGAAAATGGGATTGTTTGCCGATCTGGACGAAGTGATTGACACAGCAGGCGCAAGGCTGCTCGGGGTCGTTCCGGAAGACCGCACGGCGGCGGCTAGGGCGCAAAAAGGAGAGCCCATCGGCGGCAGTTGGGGCGCTGCTTCTGCTTTTGAGCGGATCGCTGCCCGGCTGGACGGGGTGGATGCTCCGCTGGAATTGTAAACGTATGGTATCAGATATAAGGCAGCTACAATTTTGATTATTGGGGGAATCGAACATGAATATCGCACTGATTGCACATGATGCAAAAAAAGAACTGATGGTGCAGTTTTGTATTGCCTACTGCGGCATTCTCAGCCGGCATAATCTGTGCGCCACCGGCACGACCGGGCGCATTGTGGCTGAAGCCACCGGGCTGGAGATCCAGAAGTTTCTGGGCGGTTCGCAGGGCGGAGACGAACAGATCGCTGCCCGCATCTCCTTTAATGAGATCGATATGTTGATTTTTCTGCGGGATCCGCTCAATCCGAAACCGCAGGAGCCGAATGACATGAACCTGCTGCGTCTTTGCGATATGCATAATATTCCCGTTGCTACGAATATCGCCACCGGTGAAATGCTGATCCACGGTTTGGAGCGCGGCGATCTCGATTGGAGAGATATTGTCAAATCCTGACGGCCGCTTCTGCTTCCTATGCAGGGACAACGACCGGACAGACTGACGAAAGGCAGGGAAGCGTGCAAAGCCTATCCTCTGCTTTTTTTGCAGGAAAACAGAAACGCTGTCACTCGGCTCATTCGGCCGCATGACAGCGTTTTTTTATGCTTCCGGTGCGGTTTCTTCCGGAATGCTTGTTTCCATCGGGTCTTCCTCTCCGTCCGGAATATGGCGGATGAGGATGAAGGGCGTCAGCTCGTCTCCCTGACCGGCGGGGTTGTCCCCAATCAGATCAATGGCGAAGGCATCTCCTTTTTCCCGGAGATCGGGAGAAAGCCCCAAGATTTCGATATTCAGATCATTGGCATCGGCTAAAATGCAGGAATAGCCCAATTCCTTTTTAATGGTTTCGCAAACCTTCTGCGGCTCCTTCGGATTGAGGACGGCTAAGGTATGATAGAGTTCAAAGTCGGAATGGCTGTAAAACCCATCAATACCGGCCACTTCCTGACCGACGATCTCATAGAACACGCCCCGCTTGTGGAACAGTTTCCCCACAGCACTGCAGAAGGAAGCCCAGAGAATCAGCGGAAGTCCTTTCATATCAATCGCAAGCTGCAGCTTGTAGGGTTCGTCCATGCCGATGCCCGCAGAACTGCGGGAGGCAAATTTGGAAAGGAACTTTGCCCAGAATCCCAATTTGACATCCTTCATTTCCACGGTATTGTTCTGACACATGGAAATGACCTTTTCGCTCATGCTGATGACATCGCCTTCCTGATAGAAAGGCCCGACATACTGTTTAAGAACCTGAAGGTAATCTTCTCCTCTTTCGACAAAATGGGTGGCGATAGCGTACCGCTGATAGGCTTTTCCTTCCACGGTGCGTTTTCCACGAATGTAATACACAGCGCCGTTTCTTTCCCGACGGGTCGATGCAAGATTTCTGGTAAATTTCTCGTCTGACATATCTATTACTCCCATCTGATGAACTGTACTCATTATAAATAATTCTTTCTCTAAAATCAATCAAAAAACGGTCAAATATGAAAATCTTGTGGATTGTAAATAAACCGATTGACAGAAGACGAATAAACTTGTAAACTATAATAATAAACGGAATTTGAGAGAAGGTGCGGAAAATTGTCGGAGGGAGAGCTGCTGGAGCTGAAAGGCTCCGTGGAAGAAATCGTGTATCGAAACCGACAAAACGGGTACTCTGTCCTCACCCTCAACTGCAGCAAAACGGAAGTGACCGCTGTGGGCATCATGGCGGATGTCAGCGTGGGAGATGACCTGCGTCTGCTGGGCGTCTGGAAACAGCACCCGGATTACGGACAGCAGTTTTCTTTCGATTATTATGAATCTATTATGCCCGAAACAGCGGAGGCTATTTTGAATTACCTGTCCACCCGGGCGGTCAAAGGGATCGGGCGGGTGATGGCCTCCCGGCTGGTGCAGGCCTTCGGCGATGAAACGCTGGAAGTGATGAAAAACGATCCGCAGCGCCTTTCGAGCGTCAAAGGTATTTCCAAGGATAAAGCGCAGGAGATCTCTCAGGAAGTGCGCCGGATCTTCGGCATGAAAGAAATTTTAGTGCATTTATCGAAATACCACATTTCCGCTCTGGAAAGCATTCGCATTTGGAAGCAGTACGGGGACAGTTCCCTGACCATGATCCAGCAGGATCCGTATGTGCTTTGTGCGGAGGAGATCGGGGTTCCTTTTGAGCGGGCCGATGCCATCGCCCTTTCGATGGAAGGCGCTCTCGACGACAAAAGAAGGATACAGGCGGGTCTTTTTCACATCATTGGGTATAATACTCATAACGGCCACACCTGCCTGCCGGCGGATCGGCTGGTCAAGGTGGCAGCTCCCTACCTTCATCTCCCGGAGGAACTGATCGCCCGGACCGCTTCGGACATGATCGCACAGGGGATCCTGATGGCCTGTGAGCTGCAGGGGAGGACTTTTCTTTTTTTGCCCTCTTTGTATGCAGGCGAGTCCTATATTGCCGAGCGTCTGGAGCTGATGCGGCAGTTTCCTTCTCAGGCTGTCATCGGCGGGCCGGCCGCTTTGGAGCGGTTTGAACAGCAAAACAAAATAGAATATGCTCCTCTGCAGCGCAGGGCGATCCTGCAGGCGATGGAGGGCGGGCTGCTGATCCTCACCGGGGGACCAGGCACCGGCAAAACCACCACTCTTAACGCCATTCTGTCCCTGTACCGGCAAAGCGGGCTGCAGGTGATGCTGGCAGCTCCTACCGGCCGGGCCGCCCGCAGAATGACAGAGCTGACCGGGGAGGAAGCAAAAACCATCCACCGGCTGCTTGAGGTGGAGTGGGATCAGAACAACCGGCTGCGCTTTGCCCGGAACGAGCATCACCCGCTGGAATGCGACGCCTTGATCATTGATGAGATGTCTATGGTCGATACGCTGCTGTTTGAAAGCACGCTTCGGGCGCTTCCGCTGGGCTGCCGCCTGATCATGGTAGGGGACAGCGACCAGCTTCCCTCTGTCGGGGCGGGGAACGTGCTGGGCGATATGATCGCTTCCGGGAAGATCCCGACCGTGCAGCTCACAGAGATTTTCCGTCAATCCATGCAAAGCCTGATTATCACCAACGCTCACCGGATCGTTCATGGAGAAATGCCGGAGATCCGCAGGACCGATGGGGATTTTTTCTTTTTGTCCGGAAGCGGGAAGGAGAAGATCGCACAGGACATTCTTTCTCTTTGCACGCAGCGTTTGCCCAAGGCCTACGGGCTGGATCCGCAGAATGATATTCAGGTGCTTTGTCCCGGGCGCAAGGGGGATTTAGGGGTCATTGTGCTCAATCAAAAGCTTCAGGCGGAGCTGAACCCACCTGCTCCGGAAAAAGCGGAGCGAAGAATGCCCGTGTACACCCTGCGGGTGGGGGATAAGGTGATGCAGACAAAAAATAATTACGATATTTCCTGGGTGAAGGATGACGGCACCGTGGGAGCCGGCGTATTCAACGGGGATATCGGACGGATCGAATTCATGGATAAAAGCGGCGCCAAAGCCCGGATCCGTTTTGATGACCGGGTGGCGGAATACACCGCCGATACCCTGCTGAATGTGGAGCTGGCGTATGCTTCCACGGTTCACAAAAGTCAGGGGAATGAATTTGAAGCGGTGGTCATGCCCCTGTTCAAGGGACCTGCCCCGCTGTATTATCGGAACCTGCTGTATACCGCCGTCACACGGGCGAAAAGACTGCTGATATTAGTCGGGCAGGTATCCACGCTGCAGACAATGGTGCAGAACGACCGCCGCACCAAACGCTACACAGCGCTGCAGGATTTTTTGGAAAGGGGAGAATCATGTTCCATATCGGACGGTACTTGATACCGGAAAAATGTCCTTACTGCGGACGAACGATCGAACCGGATATGACGGAATGTGTTTTCTGCCGGGCGCAGTTTCCGCCGATGCCGAAAGTGGATCTGCTGCCCTCCGGAGATCTGTGTATTGCGCCCTTTTCGTATGGCGGGGCGGTAAAAAAGGCCATGCGGGATCTGAAGTTCCACGGTGCACGCTTTAACAGCGAAAGTCTGGCCTGCGCCTTGGCGGGAGCCATTCGCACCGTTTATGATAAAGATATGGATTCCGAACTGATCACCTCAGTGCCCACTGCTTCCAAAGCAAAGGGACTGCGCCGGTATGATCAGGCGGAACTGCTGGCGCGGCAGGCGGGAAAGATCCTGAAGCTGCCGTATCGGAAGCTGCTGAAAATGCATCCGGGGCAATCCCGTCAAGTAGGCAAAAGCGCTGCAGAGCGGCTTGACTATTGGGAAGAAGGAATCCTTCCCCTGTCCCCGGAGGAGATAAAAGGAAAGAAGATCCTGCTGATCGACGATGTGGTCACCACCGGTGCGACTCTTTCCGCCTGCTGCCGGATCCTGCGAAAAAACGGAGCGGAACGGGTGCTGTGCGCGGTGACGGCGATGGCCGGAGAGTACCGCCTTGCACTGGAAAGTGCGGTGGATTCTTCTTCTTTCGGAAGAACGTCTTCTGCCGGAGCAGAACATATCGACGAAAACGACCCAGAGCAGGAAAAAGGAGGCTGATTTTCATGGGATTGGATATTGCCATTGATTTGGGAACATCCCGAACGAGAATATATCTGGAAAATAAGGGAAAAGTCATTGATGAACCTTCGGTCATTACAGTGGACGTGGAAAACGACCGGATCGTAGCGGTGGGAGAGGACGCATACCCCATGCTCGGGCGCACCTCCAGCCGCTATCAGGCGGTCTATCCTTTGTCCGGCGGTGTCATCTCGGATTTAGGGCTGGTGGAGGCGATGATCTCCGCCTTTTTGCGGAAGGTGATCACTTCCCGCATCGGAATGCCCCGGGCGGTGGCCTGTGTGCCGGGGGAGATTACCGATGTGGAAAAGCGGGCGGTGGTCAATGCCATCAGTTGTGCCGGCATCCGGCGGGTGTGCCTGATCGAAGAGCCGGTGGCCGCTGCTATCGGGGCCGGACTGGACATCAAGAATCCGCACGGCTCCTTTGTGGTCGACATCGGCGGCGGCACCACCGATTTAGCGGTCATGTCCCTGAACGGAATCGCCGTTTCCCGTTCACTCAAGCAGGCGGGAAATGTGATGGATGAGGAGATCATCAAATACGTCAAGCGCCGCTATAATATGCTTATCGGCAAGCGGACAGCGGAAGATGCGAAGATCCACATCGGATGTGTTCTGCCGGGGCTTCTGAAAGGGAGCTTTCGCATTAAAGGCAGGAACGTCATCACCGGAATGCCGATGTGGGTGGATCTGTCCCCGGATGAAATGGTGGAGCCGCTGAAGGAAACAGCGGGAGTGATCGTGCGGCAGGTGCAGGACGTGCTGGAAGAAACGCCTCCGGAACTCATCGGCGACATTCACTCCGACGGGATTTTTCTCACCGGAGGAGCCTCTCAGATTGCCGGGATCGACACCCTCATCCGGCTGGCAACCGATCTTCAGGTTACGATCGCCGAGGAACCGGCGGACTGCGTGGTCAAGGGGTGCGGGAAATCGCTGAAATATATTGATCTGGTCAAACGGAACCAGACCACCATCAACCCGATCTCAGACCGCTATTGACGCCTCTTCCCCCGCCGCATGAGGCGGGGAACAGACAGAGCAGAAAAACCGGAAGCCCGCAAAGGGATTCCGGCAGAAGTACGGAAAGGATGGAATGTATGAAATTCGATGCACAGGATTGTCTGCTGGTAAAAAAAGAACAATTAACAGAAACGATCTTTGATGTGACTCTTCAGAACGAAGTGCTGGCGTCGCTTTGCCGCCCCGGTCAGTTCGCTCATGTGCTGGTGCCCGGCAAAACGCTTCGCCGGCCCATTTCAATTTGTCAGGCGGGAAACGGGATCCTGCGATTGGTGTTTGAAGTAAGGGGAGAGGGGACCCGGGTGCTGTCGGAGCTTCCGGTGGGCAGCACCGTAAACGTGATTGCTCCGCTCGGAAATGGATTTGATCTGCCGGAAAACGGTCAGGTGGTGCTGGTGGGAGGCGGCATTGGCGTTCCGCCGATGCTGTATGCGGCCGATTTCCTTGGAAACCGTGCCACCGTCATCAACGGCTTCCGGGATAAAAGCGCTGTGATCCTGACAAAAGATTTTCAGGCCTCCGGCTGTCGGCTGATCGAAACCACGGATAACGGAAGCTACGGCATTCATGGCTTTGTCACCGGACCGCTCAAAGAGGTTATTTCAGGGGCCGATCTGGTTTGTGCCTGCGGCCCGGCGCCCATGCTGAAAAACGTGGCAGCGGTGGCACAGCAGTTCCATGTGCCCTGTCAGGTTTCATTGGAACAGCGCATGGCCTGCGGCGTGGGGGCCTGTCTGGGCTGTGCGGTAGCCATCAAACGAAAAGAGGGAGGCTTTGCCTATCGTCATGTATGCAAGGACGGCCCCGTATTTGCTGCAGAGGAGGTTGAATGGAATGGCTGAT
>CACYCG010000108.1 GCA_902772855.1 uncultured Ruminococcus sp. | reverse complement strand
CGAATACACCTCACAAAAAAATACTTGATATATTATAATTGATTTCTCAACAAATAACAATAGCCATTGTGTAAAAATATTCTTGTTGAAATCTATATATAACTCAAGTTTCCACTCCGTTTTACACAAAAAAATGAGTTAGAAATTGTAAATAAAGCGAAAATACCCGGAAGAAAGTCGATCGACTTCCCGCAGGCTCTTTCTCTTTTTACGAAAAATGTGAACACGGATGTGGCTGGGGTCTGTTGCAGGAGCGCCTGATCATCCAAGGGAGCGAGGATTTTTCTCAAAAAAAGAAGGGACTGCCCCCTGCAAAAATCCCGGACGAAGCCATGACCGGCCCGTCCGGGATACCCTCTCAGGATTGACTGCTGCCGGAATTGCCTGCCAGTTTAGCCGCTTCATCCACGACCGTGCTGACCGTTCCGCTGATCACCTGACGATCCACCTTGCCGCTGAGCATACCAGAGGCGGCATCGGTCACGGTGGATTTCACCTGCGTTTTGACAGTTTCATCCTTGGCAGCCGTTCCGACTGCCGATTTGACCTGATCCATCAGTCCCATCATTGTCATCTCCTTTCCGTTTTAAGAATAACAGCACCGTTCAGGCTGCCGGAACGGTGAAAAGAACAGAAGAGGCCGACGGAGCAGCCTCTGACTTTTTCATGTTCTCCGATGCAGCGGCCCCCGACGGAACAAGAATGTCATTCATCGGGATCCTCAGCAGCACGCTGAGCGCAAACAGATTGTCCACTGACGGCAGCGATTTGCCCTGCTGCCATTTGTAAATGGCCTGCGGCTCCGGAAAGCCGAAGTATTTCTGCAGGTCCCGAACCGTCAGTCCTCTCTCTCTGCGCAGCCGCAGAATATTGGCTCCGGTGGCTTCCACATCAATCGTGGGAAAGGGGTTCTGTGTCATTTCAACTCCTCCTTTTTTCAGAAAAAACGCTGCAGCGCATTTTCGTACGTCTATCCGATAGGATCAGTATAGTCCCTCCCCCGAGGCATCTGACAGGGGGGGAGAAAACATCACAGCTTTTCCAGAGGGTAAATGTCAATGTCACGATAGGCCGCCGAAAAACAAACGGTATCATACACCGCTACCGAATGTCCTTCCAGCTCAAAGCATTCAATCCAATCATCTCCAAAACTGACTACCACACTGGTGCCTTCGATCGTTTCGCATAAGCCCCGGAAGTGGATCCTCCCGTCAAGCCCTGCGGTGGTGGAAGAAGGGGTGGACGCATTCGTTATGACGGTGACTTCATCGGCGTCGATATAGGGCAGAAAAAGCTCACAGTCATAGGTTTCACCCACCACCGGATCCATCTCGAACGAACGCCATACCCCGATAATGGGCCCTAAATCCGTGTGGCCGTGGATCATGATTTCGCTGTCGAAATCTTTGACAACCTCATCCACTTTGATTACCATGCCAACTATTCCTTAATTCACGGCTAAACCGTTTGGTCTGACAAAAAAGAGCGTCCCGGTTTCCCAGAACGCTCCTGCTGCGTTATCCGAAAATTAAGCCTGCTCCTCTTTCATTTTTGCGAAACACTCGCTGCAGTAAACAGGACGATCCTCTCTTGGTCTGAAAGGAACCTTTGCTTCTTTGCCGCAAGCGGCGCAGATGCCGGTGAACATCTCTCTTTCGGGTCTCTGAGCATTCTTTCTTGCGGTGCGGCAAGCCTTGCATCTCTGCGGCTCATTCTCGAAGCCCTTGGAAGCATAGAACTCCTGCTCGCCGGCTGTGAAAACAAATTCCTCGCCGCATTCTTTGCAAACTAATGTCTTATCCTCGTACATTGTGTTTTACCTCGCTTTGGTATAATATAGATTTCGCCCCGGACGGAATCGCACCGCCACCTTTGAATTTCGTCAACGCTCTGCTGTCTAAGCTACACGGGCATATAGAGAGTATGTACGGTCGTCATGTCATCGTCCTCAGCTTTCTTCTCACCCGCTGCATAGCATTGTCGCAGTATTTCCGGCTGACCTGAAGCTCGCAGGCGATCCGGTCGTAGCTATACCCTTTCAGATACAGCCTGAGCACCTGCTTTTCCCCTTTGGAAAGGCTCCGGTCCACCACACGCCGCAGTTCAGCGGCTTCTTCTTTTGCAATCAGAAGGCTTTCCGGCTCGGTTTCCGGGTCGGGCACATCCTGTGCGCCTTCTTCGAGAGAGACCGTATCCTGCAGGCACCGGTCGGAAGACGCCCGCCGCACGGCGGACACCAGACGGTGACGAATGCACACCCCGGCGTAGGTCCTGAACAAAGCGCCCTTTTCCGGCTGATAGGAACAAACGGCGCTGTGAAGCCCCAGCAGTCCCTCCTGAAAAAGATCGTCATATTCCAGACCGTGGCCGTAGAGGTCCCTGCATCGGCTGCGGATGACAAAAAGATACCGTACCGACAATTCCGCGAAAGCGTCCTGCATTCCCTGCCGATAGCAATTGACCAATTCTTCATCGGGCATTGATACAAACTCACAGGAATCGGACATCAGACTCACTCACACTCCTCAATTGTCTGTACTATCCAATCATACACTATTTTTTCCAATAAGTCAATCTGTTTTTTATAAAAATTGTGCTATTATTTCTGTTTTTCAATTTTTCGGCAGTTCTGTCAAACGGAGCTAACCGGTTTTGGGCAGGATTCCCCGCTTTCCCGAATCGGCTCCGCCGAAAAGCGTCCCCCTCTCCAGAACGGACAGGGGGACGGAACAGCTCTTTTTACGGTTCATCCCGCCAGATGGAATAATTGGATTTGCCGCTTTTCTTGATGGCATAGAGCATGGTATCTGCGTGTTTCAGGGCAATATTCATATGGGCCTGGTCGTACAGTTCCATACCGGCAATACCGATGGAGCAGGAGACCCGATGATTGTCCGGCACATTCGCCGGGCGCTTGATCTTCGCTTCGATCTCCGGAATGAAATACTTCCGCTCCTCGATCTCCGCATAGATCGCCTGCGCGATCCTTTCCCCGGCGTCTATTCCCTTGCCCGGCAGGACGACGACAAATTCATCACCGCCATAGCGCACGATATAGCCGCTGCTTCCCACCACCCGTTCAAACAGACGGGAGAACGAGATCAGGATCTCGTCGCCGACATCGTGGCCGAAGGTATCGTTGCAGAACTTGAAGTTATCCAGATCCAGATAAATGACCGTGGCCTCCACGTCGGGCTTCTTGCCTTTCTGGACAGAGGCGGTGTAATCTTCAATCTTCTTTGTAAAGCCCTGACGGTTCAGAAGACCTGTGAGCAGGTCGGTAACAGCGCTCTGGCGGAGCTTCTGGTTCATCTGATTGATCTCATCCCGGGCCTTCAGACGATAGATGGTATCATTCATCTGCCGCAGGGCGAATTTGAAGATGGCGATATCGTTGCGGTCGAGGAAGATCAGATTGCCGTTCATGTTTTCGTGCAGCTCCACAAAGGCTAGCATGAAGCCGGTGACTTCCTCGTTCGTGCCGACCGGCACGCAGGCATAGGAAACCATCGTATTCACCCCGACAAGCTGGATGATCGGAGTGTATTCATAAAACTCCCGTTCAAACCGGTTGGCGACAAACTCTTTTTTATGCTTTTTCAGGTATTCGGTAATGCCTTCCAGCGATTCATTTGTCAGGCCCAGATCGCCCCCGTCATAGCGGAGCACCGGCTTGCCGTCCACCACGTCCACAAAGACAATGTAGTCGATATTATAATTGTTCTGCAGGGTGGACATGGAGTTTTCGATGATCCAATCCTCGGTGGCGTTGGATCTGTTGATCAATTCCTGCCACGCCAGCAGGAAGTTGATGCCCTTGGTTTTATCCGCCAGCAGCATTTCCATTTCCGCCAATTGCGCCAATTCTTCGATCTGATATTTATTGACGCTCGTCAGCGGCAGGGGAACGTGCTTTTCGATCAAAGCCTGATTATGCAGCTTGGCAAAGAGCATTTCTTCCTTATGCTTATAGCCGTGCTTGCAGCAGAATTCGATGGCGCCGTTGAGCACTTCCTCGGCTTTTTCCGGCTCGCCCACTTCCATGTACATATCATACTGCGCTTCAGCAAACATGGCGTACACGAAAAACAGCAGTCCTTCCGAGCGGAACATATGGTACTTGGCCTTGTCCATATACTGCTGCGCCTTGACTTTATCATCGGACCACTCCAGCAGGCCGCTGACAAAGTAATAGAAGAACATATCGTCATCCCAGAGGAAATAGTTCGGCTCTTCCTCGCAGTGCAGCAGATGGTGCAGCACCCGCTCCATTTTATTCAGGTAGAAATGTGCATTATATTCAATGCCCATCCGGTAGCTGCAGTATACGATCATGCCGTACACCTTGGAAATATTGCAAATGCGCATCCGGTTGAGCTTGACGGAATCGAGCAGTTTCAGAACGTGCAGAAGGTAATTGTACGCCACGTCATAATTGGAGGAAAGGATGGCGTTGGTCGCCATATTGTACAGGGTCTCCGCCACGTCGTAGGGTTCTTTCAGGCGGTAGAACAGGAACAGTGCCCGGTTGAAATAATCGTTGGCCAGTGTGAACTGTTCGCTGACGATCCGGTTGAAGCCCAGACCGTTATAGATGCTGGCTTCTTCCTTTTTATCGTTCTGCGCCTCGATGATCTCCAGGCATTTTTTGTAATAGTAATCCACGAACGAGAAGAAGCCGTAGCCCTGCGCCAGATAGACGTTCTTTTTCCAGGCGGCGATCATCAGGCGTTCGTTTTTCAGCTTTTTAGCGATCTCCATCGCTTCGGTAAAGCTGGCGTTGTTTTCGCAGTTTTCAGCGTCGCCGGTGAAATATTTCCGGTCGTTGCCGCAGCCATAAAACAGGATATGTGCCAAATGGTTATACATCTTATATTTGATGGCCCGCTCCTTAAAATCCGTAACAATGGCTTTTTCGTCGATTTTGTACCACATATAGGTCGTCCAGCCATCGAGCAGGCACATATAGTGCAGCATCATCGCATACGCCATGTAGCGGTCGGAGCCGCTTTTCTTGGCGATCTTCATGCATTTGTCGGCGTTCTTGCGGGCCAGACTGGGCTGTCCGCCGTAGACCTCGCAGACAGTGAGCATATAATGATATTTGAAGGTATATTTGATATTCGGGTGGCGGTTGTTGACATTCTTGAGTTTATCGCACATGATCAGGGCGGTCGTGAAGTTTTTATTGTAGGTGGCCGCCTGTGCATAGAGGATGTAGAACTTGACCAGATTCTTATTGCTGATATTCGCCTTCTCCCCCACGATGCGGTTATGAACGATATCAAGATAATACATCGCCTGCTTGGTCGCAAGGGTCAGCACCATATTGTTGAGCTTGACCAGATATTCCTCAAAATCCGTCCACACCGGCTCAAAGGTTTCCACGATATTGATATCGGCCTGCGGGTCCTGAATATTCCAATCGAGCATGAAGTTGCGCTCTTCCACCTCGTTGACCAGTTCGCTCCACAATTCAAGGGTGTAGGCCGGGGTGACATAGGCTTCGTTATAATTTGCCAGCAGGGAGATATTTTCGTAATTCTTGGAAATGAACTGATTGAGAAAGTTCAGGGTGCTGTTTTCTGCTAAATGAAGGCGGTTGAGCACGAAAAAGAAGGTATGGTCACGGGAGATATAGGCGAGCAGGTTGACCAGAGACTGTGCAAACTGCTTGCGCTCATAGTCCACTTCTCCCACAATGATCTCCTCGGTGCGATCGCATTCTCCTGTCATGATGTAGGATTTGATGGTGGAGCGGCTCAGGTAATACACATCCGCTTCTTCCAAAAACACGTCCACTGGAATGGAATAGTAAAACTTGAAATAAAGCTGCTTGATCCATCCTAAAAACGGCTCATAGGCTTCCTGCATACGGTTAGCGGAAAACTCGTGGTACAGCAGCTCAATTTTATATTCGGACTTTGACACAGCCTCCTGAATGGACTCGATGGGCACATTCAGGGTATTGTAATGCTTGACAAACAAAACACTGCTATGGCGCTGTTCCAATCCGTGAATGATAGAATCCACGATCTTCCTTGTATACAACTGCGAACAGGACTCCATTGATTTCCCCTCCAACCGGCCATGCTCCCGGCACGGCACACATCAATTCATTACCTCATTATACCAAACACTTCGGTTCTTTTCAATAGGATTTTTTCAGATCAGAATAAGATTTTTATACATGATAATCCATATACAGTATGCCTGTCTTTTATGTCAGTGGATTCGACAATTTGTTAATTTTTTGTATCTTTCTCTTGCGGGACTTCCACTAAAAAACTGACCGGTCGGAAGCCGTCGTTGCAGGAGATCATCACAGAACGTTTGTTTTTCATCCAGCCGTCGTAAATATCCTCCGCTCCATAGGACAGCGCCATCACAAACGGCGACAGGGTCTCCCAGGCGCTTTCACAGAAGCCCTCCGGACGCTCCCAGCCATTGAGCAGGAACACCTGCCCTTCCTGCATGGTGCAGTGCTCGTCCATCGGGTTTTCGTACAGATCGATCAGATCCTGATGGCAGACTTTCCGGATAACAGTGATGCGAATCGGTTTCATAGGCCTGCATCCTTTCTATGGTTCATTCTATACAGAGTATACCATGTTTTCCCGCCGGAGGAAACCCTTTTCCGGGGGAAACCTTTTTTGAAAAAAAGTTATCCCCCGGACCCCCTTCCAAAAAACTTGCAGTTAAAGAAAAATAACAGCTCCGAAAAGCTGTTATAAGGGATTATTATTCACTGCTCATTGTTCTTTTTTCATGGAGCCGCCTTCGGTGTAACCCGTTCATGCTGTGCCTTGCTGATGGAACCGCCGCCCCCCGTAAGGCGAAAAAAACCGCAGCCGGTACTCCCCTGCTGCGGCGGTTTCGGAGAGGGAAAGGCGGGGTTACAAGCCGTTTTCTTTCAGGGTATTCAATATATCCCGATACAGTTCGAGAATATCCGAAACGCCCTCGCCCTGCTTTTTGGTAAAACGATGACGGCGCATATCCACTTCATCACAATGAGAGATTCCCCTTCGGGAATTGCTGCGGACGATTCCCTGAAAGTGACCGTGCTTGACGCTTTCAGGCGTGAGAAGTCCATCATTTTCGCCCTCGACAAAGTGTACGACCGCATGAGTAAGCCATAAAAAACCATCGCTTGCGCTGTTTTTCATCACACAGGCATAGCTCTGATAATAAATGTTCGGGTCGTCGGGGTTTTCTTCATTGAATCGGCGCGCATACTCAGTTGAAAACGACAGAAATACTTTATAGGCATTCGGATGTTTGTCGCCCTGCAGCCTAAGACAACAATCCGAGCAGAAACCGGCCAATCTGACCAGCGCTTTGGGCATTTTCAGCAGTTTATCAATCGTTTTTGAGCCATTGTGCGGTGTATTGATCGTTGTGAGAGAGGCGACGTATGGATTCATGCCAAGCTGACAGATCGCATAGCGCATATCCATGCCTCCCTTTGAGTGGGCGATCACATTGATTTTTTCTGCGCCTGTTTCACGGATGATCTGTTCGATACGGCTTTTCAGAAACAGCGCATTATCCTCGATCGTTCCGTTGCTGTCCTGACCGCCGTAAAAAACCTGATTTCCGTCTTCGATAAAGACTTTGGGGATACGCCCCCAATAGTTGATGATTTTTCTGTCACGGAAGCCCATTCCATGAACGAACAGTATCGGATAGTGTAGCAATATGATTTCCTTCCTCGTTTCGATTCTGAACAGGAGCGTCTTTCTCCGTTTTCCGGAGCGGACCCTTTCTCTTCTATAGGCAAGTCTTTCAGAAAAAAGAGAAACGCCGACGGCGTTGCACCACAAAGCACTTCCGCCCAGTGCGTCACGCTGCCGGCGATGGTTTATCCTGGAAAAGGGTTTCCCGGGAGCTTATTCTTCGGTGATCTTGATCATTTCGTAGATCTCGAAAATATCTCCTTCTTTGATGTCGCTGTATTTCTCAAGGGTAATACCGCATTCAAAGCCCTGAGCGACTTCCTTGACGGAATCCTTGAAGCGCTGGAGGGAAGCGATGATGTCATCGGCGATGATGATGCCGTCACGCACCACCCGGCACTTGGCGCCCCGCACGACCTTTCCGGAGAGCACATAGGAGCCGGACACAAGACCCACGTTGGTGATCTTGTAGGTCTGGCGCACTTCCACTTTTCCGAGGAGCTCTTCCCGGAATTTGGGAGCAAGCATACCCTTCATAGCCGCTTCGATCTCCTCGATGCAGTCATAGATGATCCGGTAGAGGCGCATATCCACGCCGTCCCGTTTGGCGTTTTCTTCTGCCACGGAATCGGGCCGGACGTTGAAGCCAACGATAATGGCATTGGAAGCGGAAGCCAGCATGACGTCCGATTCGCTGATGGCGCCCACGCCGCTGTGAATGACATGGACCCGCACTTCCTCGTTCGTGAGTTTTTCCAGCGACTGACGCACGGCTTCCACAGAGCCCTGCACGTCGGCTTTCACGATGATCTTGAGTTCCTTCATTTCGCCGAGCTTCATCTGGTCGAACAGATTGTCCAGCGTTACCTTGGTGCGGGAATTGAAGCGTTCTTCCTTCTGGGCGGTGCGCCGCTGTTCCACCAATTCCCGGGCCAGACGCTCATCGGTGACGGCGTTGAAAACATCTCCGCCGGTGGGCACGTCATCCAGACCGGTGATCTCCACAGGAACGGACGGCCCGGCGCTTTTCACTTTGACGCCCTTGTCGTTGGTCATCGCCCGCACACGTCCCACGGTGGTGCCGGCGACCACAATATCGCCTACCTTCAGGGTGCCGTTCTGCACCAGCATGGTGGCGATCGGGCCTCTGCCCTTATCCAGACGGGCTTCAATGACGGTTCCTTTGGCGGCGCGATCGGGATTGGCCTTGAGTTCCTTCATATCCGCTACTAAGAGGACCATTTCGAGCAGGTCGTCAATGCCTTCTTTGGTGTGGGCGGAAACCGGGATCACCGGCACATCGCCGCCCCATTCTTCGGGCACTAATTCATGCTCGGTAAGCTGAGCCTTCACCCGCTCCACGTCGGCGCCGGGTTTGTCGATCTTATTGGCAGCCACAATGATAGAAACGCCTGCGTCTTTGGCATGGTGGATGGCTTCGATGGTCTGCGGCATGATACCGTCATCGGCGGCCACCACAAGGATGGCAATATCCGTCACCTGAGCGCCACGGGCCCGCATGGTGGTAAAGGCTTCATGACCGGGGGTGTCTAAGAACGTGATATCCCGGTTATTGATCTTTACCCGGTAAGCACCGATATGCTGGGTAATGCCGCCTGCTTCGGTGGCAGTGACGTGTGCATGGCGGATGGCATCGAGCAGGGAGGTCTTGCCGTGGTCTACATGGCCCATGACAACGACCACCGGCGCTCTTTCTTCGAGTGCCTCATCATCGTCTGCGCTGTCGTCGATGATTTTTTCTTCAATAGTCTGCACCACTTCTTTTTCCACCTTGGCGTGGAACTCCATCGCCGCTAAAGAGGCGGTGTCAAAGTCGATGACGTCATTCACAGAGGCCATAACGCCCAGCATCATCAGCTTTTTGATCACTTCAGCCGCCGTTGCCTTCAAACGCAGCGCCAGCTCGCCCACGGTGATCTCATCGGGGATTTGCACGGTGATCGGTTTAGTGCGGCGGTCCCGGTCAATGCGGTCCATGCGCTCCTGTTCGCTTTCTTTTTTAGACATACGCCGCTTTCCCTTTTGCTGGGAGCGCTGCGGGAACTTCTGCTTCTGGGAGGAAGGAACGTTATGCATTTTTTCGCTGGCGAGGCGGTCATATTTTTCATTGTAGCGCTCAATATCCACATGGGAGGCCCGGGTCACGATGGTGCGGCCTCTGTTTTCGCTCACCTGGCTGCCGTCCTCGGTAACGGTCTGCGTGGAATCCAGTCCTCGTCCGCTGAGAATGCGGGTCTCCTGCTTGGGGCGGGCTGCAGCCGGCTGCTTGCCCTTTTTCTGCTGTTTGGCCCGGCGGTCTGCTGTATCAGCGGGCCGGTTTCCTCCCTGTTTCGGCTGAGCGGAGCCCTGTCCCTTTGCGTCCGCGGAACCGGAAGCCGGTTTCTGAGCGGAGCGGGGAGCATCGGGCTTTTTGTGTCCCTCCGGCGCATCGGAGCCGGGGCGGGCCGGTTTTTTCGCAGGCTGCGGCTTTTCGGGTTTTGCCGGTGCTGCGGGAGTGGCGGGCGTGCTGGCAGCGGCATAATAGGCATTCAGATTGGGAAGCATGGTCTTATGAGTGAAATACTCGAACACAAGGTTCAGTTCTTCTTCTGTCAGCACCGCACCGGATTTTTTGGAAACGCTGGTGTAGGCTTTCAGCATCCCGATGATTTCCTTGCTGGAGATATTGAGGTTCTTAGCCACCTCGCTGAGCTTAACTTTTATCATAAACATTCCTCCTGTCCGTTTACTAAAAGAGTCTGGATTTTTTCGGCAAACCCAATATCATTTACCGAAAGGATACCGGTTCCGGGCTTTCCCACGGCTGCGCCGAGCCGGTCCATCGGGACCATTGTCCGGAGCACCAGAACGCCGGTGCCCTCGGCAGCTGTTTTCATGGCTTTTTCACTGCGTTCTGAAACGTCCGCAGCAAGCAGCAGAAGGCGGGAGCGATGCTTTGCAAGCGCTTCTTTAGCAGCATCGGCCCCGAGAGAAACTCTTCCAGAGCGCCGGGCGATCCCCAAAAGCGAAAGCATTTTTTGTTCCATCATCATCCCTCATTTCCGGACGAAGATCCTGCCATCTGGGAAAGCAGTGCGGAAAGCTGGTCATACACTTCCTCGGGAACTTTGCATGAGAAAGCCTTTTCCAGCCGACGGCTCTTTTTGGCTTTCTGCAGACATCCGGGATCAGCGCAGATGTAAGCGCCCCGCCCGGGCTTCTTCCCGATGCGGTCCAGAGTGATCTCTCCGGGGGAAGGGCTGTTTTCCGGTGCTTTCACGATCCGCACCAGCAGCTTTTTTTCTTTCATTTCTCCGCAGCCGATACATTTTCTCAAATGTGTTTTCTGAGGTTTTTTCAGCACGATTCGGTACCCTCCTATCCAAGCGGTCAAACAGTCATTCGCCGCTGCTGTCGGCGTCAGCGGGAGCTGTTTCTTCCAGGGAAGCGTCTTCTTCTGGTGCAGAGGCTTCCTCTGCGGCGGCGAAAGAGGGTTCTTCTTCAGGCGTTTCTTCCGGCAGGGGCTGCACCGGTGCGGGCTCATCTTCGTCTTCTCCGAAGAAGCCGCTTTCCGGCTTGATGTCGATTTTCCATTCGGTCAGTCTGGCGGCCAGGCGGACGTTCTGGCCCTTATTGCCGATTGCCAGAGAAAGCTGGCTGTCCGGCACCGTGGCCCGGCAGATGCGCTCTCCGCTCGGATCCAGCACCACTTCCAGCACTTCGGCGGGAGAGAGGGCTTTTTTAATGTATTCTTCCGGCTGGCTGCTGTATTCGATAATATCAATTTTTTCTCCGCCGAGCTGGCTGACCACGGTGCTCACCCGCTGCCCTTTGGGGCCGATGCAGGCGCCCACAGCGTCCACGTCCGGGTCCTTGCTGAAGACGGCGATTTTCGTGCGGGAGCCGGCCTCACGGGAAACGTTCATCACTTCCACGATCCCGTCATGAATTTCCGGCACCTGCTCCTCAAACAGCCGCTTGACCAGTTCGGGCTTGGTGCGGGAGAGAATGACACGGGGGCTTTTTTCGCCCGCCCTCACGGTGACGACATACACTTTCACGCTGTCGCCGGGGTGAAGCACTTCTCCGGGGATCTGGTCATCCTTGGGCAGGATGGCGGGGTATTTGCCAATACGAAGGTTGGCTTTTCCGGTTTCGGGGTCCACCGATTCCACCACAGCGGTGATAATATCCTTGAGCTTGCTCTGGTATTCATCGAGCAGGCGGTTCTTTTCGCTTTCCTGAATGCCCTGCCGCAGCAGGTTTTTGGCATTGGAAATGACGTTGCGGTTAAACTGCTTGGGGTCCTGCGGCACGCCGATGCGGTCCCCGATCATAGCGGAGCTTTTCAGGCGTTTGGCAGCCTGCAAAGAGATCTCCAGTCCCGGCTCATTGACGGTTTCCACTACGGTCTTGAACACCGTGACCATAAAGCAGCCCTTCACCGGGTCATATTCGATGCTGATGTCATCGTTGCCTTTGTTCATGGTCTTGCAGGCGGTGGTGATGGCTTTTTTGATCTGTTCGATCATCGTTTCCACCGAAACGCCCCGTTCCTTTTCCATTCTGCTGAGTGCCCGGACCAGGTTTTCTTCCTGCTCTCCGTTCTTTTTCATACAATGACCTCCATTTTTGTTACGGTTTTCTGCGCTCTTTTCCGGGCGCATCAAAGATTGAAATCGTCCAATTTAATGTATACAGTGTCTTTCTTTTTCAGCGACAGGGTGTTTCCGTTTTCTTCGGTGATCTCCACCTCGTCTTTTTCGTGGGAAACGAGGGTGCCTTTCAGCTCCCGCCGTCCGTCCGGCAGCGGCCGGATGAACTTCACCATCACCGGAGCGCCTAAAAAACGGTCAAAATGCCAGTCCTGCACCAGCTCCCGCTCAATGCCGGGGGAGGAAACCTCCAGTGTATAGCTCCCCTCAATGGGGTCCAGCTCATCAAGCGGGGCATCGACCGCATGGGTCACGGCTTCGCAGTCCTCAATGCTGACGCCCTCATCCTTGTCAATGAAGATCCTCAGGTACCACAAGGCGCCTTCTTTTTCGTAGCGCACGTCCCACAGCGTCAGCCCCAGCCCCTCCACGATCGGTCGGACCAGCTCCGTGACTTCGGAAACGGTATTTCCTTTTTTCTTTCCTGCCATCAGTCAGCCTCCCACAGGCAAGGCGTTACCGCAAACGCATAATAACAAAAGAGCGGGTCGCCCCACTCTTTTACCTTACCTTATCTTAATTTACTCTCCTTATTGTACCACACCTTTTTTCATTATGCAAGCATTTTTTTACAGCATGACGCTGCCGGGAAAAACCCTTCTTGGCAAAAGAGCTTCTCCCCCGGGCAGCGTGACGCGCCCAGCGGAAGTGCCCTTGGGGTGCTGCACCCATATCCGGGGGAGTTCCCCCGGCCCCCCTTCCGGGGCTTGCACCCAAAGAAGACGCCAAAATTCTTGCAAAGGGCAGCGGCGGCGCTGCACCCCGTATCTGGGGGAGTGCCCCCAGACCCCCCTTTCTGGACTTGCACCTGATGAAGAGAAAGCGGAAAAGTTCCTGCAAAGGAAGGAAAAGTTTCCGTCCACCCTTTTCAAACCAGCGGCGGCGCTGGACCCCGGGATTGTCAGCCGTCTTCT
>CACYCG010000107.1 GCA_902772855.1 uncultured Ruminococcus sp. | reverse complement strand
GCCGACTGCGTCGCACCCCAAGGGCACTTTCCCGCAGGCGCCCGAAGAGAGTCCCTGTGGGAGACTTCCTTCGGTCGCTTTCGGTCGGCTCAAAAAGAATAAATTAATATGCTTTTCTGTGGTCGGCTGTTCGGAGCTGCCCCTCTTTCTTAAAACGCAGGTTTTTTGGAAGGGGGTCCGGAGGAAACCTTTTTTTCAAAAAAGGTTTCCCCTGGAAAGGTTTCCCCCGGCGGAGGGTGACGGTGGTTAGCAAATAGGGCCGGGGGCTGTGTATTATGCCAAAAAAAGACAGGCAAAAACTGACTACTTGCACAAATTAAAAAAAGTTGAAAAAAAATATTGTATTCCGTGGATTTTTGTGATAAAATGACAAAAAGGATATTGTAGCTTTAGATGTGTTGTATAATTTGACCCAGCGGCGAGGCCAAGTGGTCTATTTTGACCGGGCGGAAGCGCCGTGTGGTCTTTGTGTTTTCCATCGAAAGCGATTATCCAATGGTAGCAGACCGATAAAAAATTTTTAAGAGTGTGGTGTATTTATGAAAACAGTAGCAACGGTGCTGCAGATCACACGAGGCCTTCTTATCCTGACTCCCGCAGAGTACGATAAGCCGGAGGGCGGTTTTGCAGCGAAAAACAAGAGATCTTCAGCAATGCCGACAACGTTCAATGTGCCTCAGATCTTTGAACTGAATGATTCCCTGAAGGATCATCCCTTTGATAAGACCGAGGAATTAGCGGCTTTTGTCAAGCGCTGCGCTGAAAGTGTCAGCATGGACCTGGGCGATGTATTCGTTTGTATCGAGGATGAAGACGTCCTGATCACCAAGGAATACAAGCACGCCCCCGCCAAGGATAAGCTGCTTCCCACCTTTGCGCGGGTCGAAGCAGAAAACGTTCTTCACGCTGAGGTAAACAAATACACGATCCTGAACTTTGAATACGGTCAGCAGTACGGCCGCAGCAGCAAGACGGACGAAATCTCCGCCTCTCTGTTCGCCATGAATACGGGCATCCTGACCAGCATCAAAGCGGACTTTGAGCGGGAAGGCATCCGGGTGGCCAAGGTAACGCCCCCGATTGCCGGTATGCTGTATACGGCTAAAAACGACATCAACTCCGCTACCCGTGCCATCGCTATCATCAGCATGGACTTTGCCGCCACCCGTCTGGTGGTTCTCCACAACGGTGCGCCGGTGTTCCAGCAGTCTTTCTCCAGCGTGCTGGAGGATATTGCCGAAATGTTCTCTCTGGAGTTCGGTATGAGCAAGATGGGCGCTATCGACCTGATCCGTCAGGAAGGTCTGGGCGTCTGCAATAAGTGCAAATCCGCTTCCACCAGAAAACAGACTATGGCGATGCTCGATAACGCCGCCGGTGAAATTCTGCGTAACCTCAGAATGGTTATTTCTACCAAACGTCTGGATATCGACGAGATCGTGCTTGTCGACGCTCTGGCAAAACTGCCCAATATCGCTAACTACTGCCGTCAGGTGGGTCTGACTGCTCCGATGGAGAATGTCACCCGTCTGTTCTCCGGCGGTTCTCAGCCTCCGGTGGCGGCTGCATCCGCATCCGAGAGAGGCTATGACACCACTTCCTACATCACCCTCAACGGCGTTCTGACCATGCCGCAGGCCGAAGGCAACCTGCTCATGGGTGAAGATAACCCTCTGGCAGTGATGGCCAAGGAAAACAGCGGCAAATTCGGCAAGATTGCCGCAGCCGGTGTCGGCGTTTTAGTCGGCGGTTGGGTGGTCGTAGTCCTCGGCTGGTGGGCTGCGCTCGAATTCCAGAAGAATAACGATACCTCGCAGCTCAATGACCCGATTTACAAACCTGCCATTGAGATCATCAAAGAAGAAGCGCTTTGGAAGGCGCAGATCGAAAACATGGAGAAAAACCTCAAGCTGCTGCCCTCGACCGACCTGAAAACGGCCGATGTCGTGACCGAGCTGTTCGCCCAGATCGGCGACAAAGTCGATTCTCACGACGGCTTCAGCATTGACAACTCCACCCATACGGTGACCACGAATATCCGTGTGAAAGACCTGCCGACCCTGACCGCTTTCAAGAATACCGTCAACGCAACGGCTTATTTCCGGATCGCTGATTCGATCTCCATTCAGCGCATCGAAGACCTCCGCACGGGCGGGACCAATCCGGTGCAGTACACGACCGCTTCCATTACGATCCGTGTGACCGATGAAACGATCGCCAAGGCCACCGCTGCCGCAGAGGAAGCAAAGGCAGCTAAGGCGGCTGAGGATGCGGCGAACCCCACCGACATTACGGCTGACAAGTCGAAGTCCTCAACGGATACGTCACAGGCCAGCGGCAGCTGATGGACCGGAATCGAAGAAAGTTGACTACTCAATGGAGGTAAACAACCATGGAAAATAAAGCAAAGTCGATCCCCACATATGCAATCGTGATTGCAGTGATTTTAGTGGGTGCGATCATCTTCCTCTTTACTGTGCAGATCCCCTTCGCACAGAAGATTCCTACCTATAACGCACAGCACGCATCTGCAACGGCTGAGATCGAGAAATACAAGGATTACAACAGCCGCTACGATCAGGTCCGGGCAGACATCGACAGAATGCAGAAGGAATACAATGAAAAGGGTTCTACTCTTTTCGTTGAGCCGAGCAAGACGGTGGACGAAATCAAGGATATGCTTGAAAAATTAGGCTATGACATGACCACCCTGTCCGTATCCGAAGGTACTCCCGACGGCGCCGGCCGTATTTCCGCCACCGGCGACCCGCTGTACGCTACGCAGATTTCCTACACCTTTACGGCGACCAGATCCAAAATGATTGAAACACTCCAGTATTTTGAATCTGAGGCCAAGGGTTCCTACTCTATCAACAAACTGTCCCTGAAGCCTATCGAAGAATCTGTTGCGACCGGCGGGGAAGAGGGCGAAGAAAGCGCTCCCACCAAGGTCGTTACGAAAAACGATCAGTATCAGGTGACGATGAGCATCGTTCTGTATTATTTCAACAATACCATGAACAAGGGTCTTCCCACCACCCAGTCTTCCGCTGCTGCCTGAGGAAGGCGTGAAACGGAGTAATGCATGGAACCGCTGAAATATCTTGCCACCGATGCCGGCAGGATCTGGCTTATCGCCTGTCTGCCGCTCGGTGTGCTGCTGACAGCCGCAGCGTTCTGGATCATCAACCATATCCCCGCTGCCTGGCTGTGCGATTATGACGAGACCCCTTCTCCGGAACTGCTGTCCGGAAAAAGGATCCGTTTTCTGCCCGCCGGTGTGCCGCTGATCATTGTCAGTACGGCGTGTCTGGCGCTGTGCAGGATTGAGTTCAACAAAGGATTTGATATGTATTTTCTGCTGCTGAGCCTGATCATTTTAGACTGCCTGATGATCGCCGTCGCCGACTGGAAATATCAGATCATTCCCGATCAGTTCACCATCGCCCTGGGTATCCTGGCGCTGGGGCTGTCGGTGTACGATCTGGTGCGTGGGTTCCGCGTTTTCCACATGGCGTGGTGGTCGCCCCTCGCCGGTGCGGCCATAGGGGCGGCGGTCATGATTCTGATCAACTATATCGGCGTGCTTGTCTACCACAAGGAGGGCATGGGGTTCGGAGATGTCAAGCTGTTTTTTGCAGCGGGTATCCTCACCGGCTTCCCCGGAACGATTTACATCTTCCTGATCTCCGTGCTGACGGCTACCGTTTGCTTTGTCGCATTTATCCTGTACTCCCGGATTTCCTCCGAAACAGAGGAAGAAAACGAAGTCCCGGAAACAGAGGCGGCAGAGGGAGCGTCTCTGGAAGGACCGGAAGCAGCAGCAGAGAATGAACAGCCTTCAGAAGAAGCGGCACGGAAAGAACAGCCCGCAGAAAGCGAAGAGACAAAATCAGCCGGATCTGACGAAGGCTCAGAGGCAAATGAGGCCGATGCTGCCCCGGAAGACGGGCAGCCGGGCGATACAGAAGCGGCAGAGGACGACAAGGAAGAGCCCGCCGGAATGGGATCCTATTTAGCATTCGGTCCCTATATTGCGCTGGGCGTTGTGGTCTATGTCATTTTGTATGACGCTATTCATTCGTGGGTACAAATGTATCTGAATCTATTGTGAGTTTATGTGGGAGCTGAAGCTATGAGAGCAAATAACTTGAGAATTGGACAGATTCTTATCAATTCGGGAGATATAACGGAAGAGCAGCTGGATGAAGTACTTCTGAAACAGAAAACGAGCAAAAAGCGTGTGGCTGATATTCTCATCGAGGACGGAATTGTCACCGAGCAGCAGGTTTGTAAGGCTCTTGAAAAGCAGCTCTTCATCCCTTATGTGGACTTGGACACGATCGCCATTCCCGAAGACGTTGTCGGCATTATCCCGGAGGATTTAGCGCAGCAGCATATGGTCATTCCCATCGAGCTGGAAGGCCGCTTCCTCACGGTGGCCATCGCTGACCCGCTGAATTATCAGGGGCTGAAAGATATCTCCATCGCTACGAAGATGAAAATCAAGCCGGTCATCGGCGAAGCCTCCAAGATCAGCATTAAGCTGCGTGAATTATATGCAGCGCAGAAGGCCATCGACGATGCAAAGGAGTTTCTGGAATCCAAAGGCGGCAAATCCAAAGCCCAAATCGAAGCGGAAGAAGCAGCCGCTCAGGATGCCTCCGCCAACGATCAGCCGATTATTCGTTTTGTTAATAACATGATCGAAGAAGCCATTTTCACCAAGACTTCCGATATTCATATCGAGCCGATGGAAAAATGTCTGCGAATCCGGTTCCGTGTAGACGGCAAGCTGACCACCTACATGGAAACAGCGCCGGAACTGATCCCTTCGGTCACCTCCCGTATCAAGTTTATCGGCAACATGAACATCGCCGAAAAACGTATCCCTCAGGATGGTCGTATCAATTACCGGGTTGCCGGGAAAGACATCGACTTCCGTATTTCCGTTCTTCCCAGTCTGTTTGGGGAGAAGATCGTAATGCGTATTACCACTTCTCTGGGCATGGAACTGAAAAAGGAAAACATCGGCTTCCTCCCGGAGAATCTGGAAAAGTTCAATCACCTGGTCAAAAGCCACCGTGGGATCATCCTGGTAACCGGCGCTACCGGTTCCGGTAAATCCACCACCCTGTACACCGCCCTTCACGAAGTCATGGGCGAGGACATCAACATCATCACGGTTGAAGACCCTGTTGAGCAGATCCAGCCCGGCATTACGCAGGTGCAGGTAAATGAAAAAGCAGGCCTTACCTTTGCGGCTGCCCTGCGAAGCATTCTTCGTCAGGACCCCGACATTATCATGCTCGGTGAGATCCGTGATGGTGAAACCGCCGGAATCGCTGTTCAGGCCGCTATCACCGGACACTTGGTGCTTTCCACCCTGCATACCTACGATGCTCCCAGCTCGGTGGCCCGTCTGATCGATATGGGCATTGAAGGCTACATGGTGTCTTCCGCTTTGCTGGGCATTATTGCGCAGAAACTGGCCCGCCGCCTTTGCACCTCCTGCAAGGAAGCCTATGAGCCGGACGAAAACGAACGAATCGGCCTGAGTATTCCGAAAGACGAAAAAATCACCCTGTACCGTCCGCGCGGCTGTGATAAGTGCAACAAGAAGGGGTACAAAGGGCGTATTGCCGTGCATGAGGTCATGATGCTGACCACCACCCTGAAACGGGCCATTACCGAAGGCAAGAGCACGGATGATCTGAGAGACATGGCCATAGCGGAGGGCATGATCCCGATGAAGGAAAATGTCCGCATCGACGTGCTCAAGGGTCTGACCTCCTATGAGGAATTCATCGACATGACGATCTCAAACGACTGATTGAGATCCTTATGATATTGTGTATCCGCACAAAATTTAGTGAAAAGAATGGGGTAGATTAGTAATGGATTTTTATAGCCTGGTAAAAGAAGCCGTTACCAAGGGTGCTTCCGATGTACACATTGCATCGGGCAACCATCCGGCGTATCGTCTTCACGGCAACGTGTTTTTCACCAACGACCCCGCCCTGAATGAAGCTGAAGTCACGGCGATCATCAAGGCGGTGCTCAATCAGTCCAGATTCGAGACATTCCTCCAGACCGGTGAGGCGGACGCCGCCGTGGAGATCGGCGAATGCGGACGTTTCAGAGCGAATGCATTCAGACAGAGAAACGGTACGTCCCTGGTACTCCGTGTTATCAACAGCGTGGTGCCGGAACTGTCCACCCTGTCTTTGCCCAACTCCATCCGGAAGACCCTCGATCTGAACTCCGGTCTGGTGCTGATGTGTGGACCTACCGGTTCCGGTAAATCCACGACGCTGGCGGCTCTGATCAACGAGATCAACAAATATAAGAGCAAGCATATCATCACCATTGAGGACCCTGTTGAATTTCTGCACACCCCCAAGCGCTGCATCATCAACCAGAGAGAGATCGGGCTGGACAGCCGCTCTTATCCGATGGCGCTTCGTGCCGCCATGCGTGAAGACCCGGATATCATCCTCGTCGGTGAAATGCGTGACCGTGAGTCCATCCAGATCGCCCTGACCGCTACGGAAACAGGTCACTTGGTATTCTCCACGGTCCATACTGAAGGCGCAGCAAAAACCATCGACCGTCTTGTTGATATTTTCCCGCCGGATCAGCAGCAGCAGATCCGTGTGCAGCTTTCCACCTCCCTGAAAGCCGTTATTTCCCAGCGGCTTCTCCCCAGAGCCACCGGCGGACGAGTAGCAGCCTTTGAGATCATGTTCGTCACCGGCGCTATCAGTAACCTTATCCGTGAAAATAAGGTAGCTAATATCCAGCAGTCCATCCAGCTCGGCCAGCAGTACGGTATGATCACCATGAGCAAGAGCATTGATAACCTGCTTGCTCAGGGCCTCATCACCGAGCAGGTTGCAAAGGCCTGGAACTTCGATATTGGCGATACCGATGCCAGAAGATAAGTAAAGGGAGTGAGCTGCATTGAAGTTTAAATACACGGCGATGAACGCCAGAAACCAGAAAAAAGAAGGCGCAATCGAAGCCGAAACGCAAAGCCAGGCAATTAGTATCCTTCGTGAAAAAGGCCTCATTGTGCAGGACATTTCCGAGACCGGCGGCGGTGAAGCCACCAGCATTTGGCAGATGGACCTTGGCGGCGACATCCACAACCGGAATATCCCCAAAAAGACGCTTCTCATGCTGTTCAACCAGTTGGGCATGATGATGAAGGCCGGTATCAACCTGTCCATGTCCATGCAGATCATGATCGACTCTGAAAAAGACGTCACCATGAAAAAGATCCTGCGGGAGATTAACGAGAACCTCTACAACGGCTTTACGCTCTCCCAGTCCATGAAAAACTTCAAAGGTTTTCCCGGCGTTTACATCAGTATTATTGAAGCCGGTGAAGCCAACGGCCGTCTGGACTCCGCTTTCCAGCAGTGCGCCCTGATTTGTAAAAAAGATATTGCCCTTTCCGGCAAGCTGAGAAGCGCTCTGACATACCCTGCGTTCCTGATCGTGCTGGTTATTGCGCTGGTCGTCATCATGGTCGGCTTCGTGCTTCCGACCTTTAAGGACACCTACGGTTCGTTCGGTGCGGAACTCCCCGGACTGACGCTCGCACTCATGGCCTTCTCCGACGCTATGGTCGGGTACTGGTACATTTTCATTATCGTGATTGCGGCTATTATCGGCGGGTATATCGCCCTGACCAAAAACAGCGCCGAGTTCCGGATGTTAGTGGCCCGGTTCTCTCTGAAGATCCCGCTGGTCGGCCCCATTATCCGTCAGACCTCTCTGGCTCGATTCTGCCGACTGATGTCTACCCTGACCGACGCCGGTATTCCCATTCATAAAGCAATGGCTCTTTCCCGTGATGCTGTTCCGAACCTGTATGTAAAAGAGCAGGTTCAGGGCGTTATTGACGACGTACAGATTGGTGTGACCATCAATGAAGCCATGAGCAAGCACCCGGTGTTTGACCCGATTCTCGTTTCCATGATCCGAGTCGGTGAAGAATCCGGTATGCTCGGCGACTCTCTTTTCAAAATGGCTGAGCTTTTTGAAGAGCAGAGCGATGAATCCACTCAGAAATTGACAGACGCTATGACCCCGATCATGACCGTGGTCATCGGTGTTGTAGTCGGTACGGTCGTAGTTGCTATGATCCTGCCCATGTTCGGTATCTATGATGTTATCGACAAGGCGACTTGATGACGGGCGGATCAATGATCACAAACAGTTCCGGTAGTTGATAGATCATGGTGCATGGACCGCCCACCGGTGAGTCGATGCACCATTGATTTTACCTTGTGAAAAACCACAAAATTGAATTGTTAAATTTGTGTAAATTATGAGGAAAAAAGCTATTGGAAACCGGAAAAAAGTAGTGTATAATACAAATCAGAATGGTAACGTGGAGAAGAAGGGCTTTCCACAATCTGATAAAGGAGGATCCTGACAGCTATGACGAAAAAGAAAAAAAAGCTGAACTTCCGCTCAAAGAAAGGCGTCACACTTCTTGAACTGGTGATCGGTATTGCGATCGTTGTCATCATTTTTGCTTCCACTCTGGGTGCTATGGTGGGCGGCTACACCACCACGCTGCGGAATGCCGATCAGACCAAAGTGGCTTCCCTGAATGCCGCACTGAATGAGGTCATCATCTACACCCTGGAAAACAAGCAGGTAGCCGCAGAATCAGATGTGACGGATCTTGTGACGATGGGCTCCACGCAAAGCCCGCTGAAAGGCGCTTTGGAAGGCATTTTTACGGATGCGGCTAATCGCCCGAAGTACGTTGAGCCTGCCTCGTATCCTATCACCAATACGAACAATCCGAATTATGCGGACTATCAGTTCACCCTGGTTACGACCCAGAGCACCTCTATTGACCGGACTCTTCTGGGCGCCGCTACGCCGAGTCTCGAATTGAAGGGCGTGTACATCAAAACCTGTTTCCAGTCTGCCAGCGGACCGATCAATTACGAATCATTCGTTCCGTATAAGAGATCCTGAGAGGAGGAACTGCTGTGAAAAAACGTATCAGGAGAAAGTTCAGGTCGAAAGTGGCCTATACTCTGGTGGAGCTGGTCGTTACCATCGGTATTTTAGGAATTGTTTCCGGTTTTGGCGTGGGCATTTTCGCCTCCGTGCTGCGCAACTATTCCACCGCTTCGGTAACGGCGAAGGAACAGGAAAAGGCGCTGATGATCGAGAATTTCATCGTCACGAACGCCAGAGTTGCCACCAAGGTGAAGCTCATCACCAGCAACGGCGCTTTCCACACGTCCTCTACTCCGGATTACAGCCCGAGCGTTGCCAAAGTGGAGCTCGACGGTGCGGCCGAACCGGTTTTCACTTCTGCTTTTATCACTACCCCCAAGCGGGAAACCGACGGATCCGGCGGCTACAACACTTCGACCATCAAGACCTTTACCGCTGAAAAAAATCAGACCACCGGCGTTGTGTCGGAAAGCACCTTTATTTCCTATGAAGGCGTGGACCATATCGACATGAAGCTCGGCCGTATGAAGACGAAGATCGACGATGAAAACCTGAACACTTATTACACGTTGGAGTACACGATCGTTATGCAGGCGGGGTATACCTTGCGTGGAACGGTTGTTATGTATAATGCGGATGGCATTAAATATGTCGGCACTACCGCCAGCTTTGCGGAACAGTCTCCGATGATCACCATCTGCGACAATGACTATGACACGGGTATCGCCTTTATCATCAACAAGAGTTTTGCCTGATCCTGAACCCCGGACATCCGACTGAGCACTCAGCCGGATGTCTTTTTTTGATTTGCAAGACTTTTGGCGTCTTCTTTAAGTGCAAGCCCCGGAAGGGGGTCCGGGGGGAACTCCCCCGGCTGCGGGTGCAGCGCCGCCGCTGCCCTTTGCAAAAACTTTGCCGCTTTCTATTCATCAGGTGCAAGCCCGGGAAGGGGGGTCCGGGGGAGAATCCCCCGGATACGGGGTCCAGCGCCGCCGCTGGCTCTGGCCGCCGGGGGCGGCGGCGGGAACCTGATGCAGCCGGTTAGAAGGGGGCGCCCTCT
>CACYCG010000106.1 GCA_902772855.1 uncultured Ruminococcus sp. | reverse complement strand
TGCACCCCAAGGGCACTTCCGTTGGGCGCCTTCGGCAGAGGTCTCCACCGGAGACCCGCACCTCTGGACTCTGCCACCTTTTGAAAAGGGTGGACGAAAACTTTCCCTCCTTTGCAAGACTTTTGGCATCTTCTTCAGGTGCAAGTCCAGAAAGGGGGTCCGGGGGAGAATCCCCCGGCTACGGGGTGCAGCGCCGCCGCTGCCCCCCAGACCCGGGTCCAGCGTCACGCTGGAAGTTGTGCAAGAATATTGACAAAATCTATAAGATGAAGTACAATGTATTTGGTTAAAAGGGATTAGTATTTGCTTCGGAGGAAGAGGATATGAAGAAATTGAAGATCACCTTTGATTCACCGGCTATCCTGATTTTTACGGCCATCTGTTTCGGAGCATTCCTGCTCAATGCGGTGACGATGGGGTGGACGAATCATGCGCTGTTTTCTGTGTATCGTTCCTCTTTGCTGGACCCGCTGACCTATGTAAGAATGATCGGCCATGTGTTCGGCCATGCCGATTGGGGCCATTTCTGCGGGAATATCATGCTGCTGTTAGTGGTCGGGCCGCTGCTGGAGGAAAAATACGGCACTCAGAATATCCTGCTGGTCATGCTGGTGACGGCGCTGCTGACGGGACTGGTGCATTATCTCTTTTTTCCGACGACTGCCCTGCTCGGAGCCAGCGGCGTGGTGTTTGCCATGATCCTGCTGTCGGGGGCTGTCAACCTGACCGAAAAGGAAGTTCCGGTAACGCTGATTTTAGTGGCGCTGTTTTATCTGGGCGGGCAGGTCTATGACGGGCTGTTTGTGAACGATAATGTATCCAACCTGACCCATATCCTCGGCGGTCTGACCGGCGCCGGCATGGGCTTCTGGATGAACAGCCGGAAAATGAAGCGCATGGCTTCCTGATGCCCCGAAAACGCTTTCCCGGTAGGAGCCGCAAAGCGGGAGAGGGCCGAATGAATGAGAATAGATGACATTGATATATCGAGGGGGAGGATCTGTGTTTAAGCATAGCAAGATCAGCCAACTTAATGATTTCTTCACCGAACTGCATAAAAGGCCCGGCAGAGGGGTCTACTTTTACCGCATCAGCGGATATAATCAGCAGATTTTAGCGTTTCTGAAGGAATACTACCAGAAGGCAAGGGAAAACGGAACGGTGATCGAAGGAAGGATCCCGAATCCGGATAATAACAATTTGTCCTACTATAACGAAATGGTGGGGCCTGAGTTCCGGCTGGACGCCAATTTTTTGTCCGCCAAGCTCCGGCGCTGGATGCCCCGGCTGGCGCCCTATAAAGTGACCGCTGTGACAGAGGCGCTGATGGATACCCTCAACGACCTGCGGCGGCAGGGGAAAAATGACAATATGCTGAAAAATGCCTACATCAAGTTCATGTGCTGGATGTATTACCGGTTCGATCGGGTCCTGCTCAATATCGGGGAGGATAAGCTTCCGAAGATCCTTTACGACGGAGAAGTCGGCACTTATGAACTGCTGATGTTCCGCATTCTGAATACGGCCGGCTGCGATATTGTATTTTTGGAATATGCCGGCGACGACGAGTATCTGAAAAGCGACCCGCAGTCGCAGGTTTCCTGTCTGCTGGAGATGGACGGGCAAACCAATTTTCCGCAGGGCTTTTCCATCGCTTCCCTGCGAAGGGCGCTGGAAGACGATAAGGCCCGGGAGGGAATGTACGGCAGGAGAGCGCCGTTTACCAACTGCACCAATGCCTGGATCCGGGGCCGAGGGTTTGATGACCCCCGCACCGCTCCCGATCAGCGGGGAAATGATGTCGGGTTTTTCTATAACTGCTTCATCCGCATGAACGGGGTGCAGGATAAGATCAATTATGCCAACGACCTGTACAAGCTGCAGTTTGATATTCGGGGCAGCGGCCGCCGAATGGTCATTATCGACAACGGCCTGCCGCAGCCGACTCCGGAAGAGCTGTCGGCGGTGCGGCTGGGAAGCTACAACCGAACCGACCGGCTGATTATGGACCTTGTTTCCAATATCGGCTTTGCGGACCGGCTGGACCTTCGCAGTGTGATGGTCAAGGCGTTTGTGGACCTGATGTTTGAGCTGACCGCGCAGCCCGATATGAATCTGACCCGGCTGAAAAACCGGGGCGTCATCCTCCTGTGCTGGCTGAAACGCTACGGGGAGGAGCTGTTCAAAAACTGGGTTTTCCCGCAGGTGGCTTGCCTGGCGCTGCTGGGCGGCTGCAAAAACGATAACGAGGCCTCTTTCCTCCGGCTGCTGGCGAGGATGCCGGTGGATGTGCTGATCTTTGTGCCGGATAAGTCCTCTCCCTGCTGCCTGAGCGGGGATAAGTGGCTGTATGAGCAGACCTTTGACGATTCTCTGAAGCTGGACAAATATCCGCAGGATGCCTCCGAGCTGCGGGTGGGCACCGTGGCCTACCATGCGGAGCGGGAGCTGGACCAGCTTTTGTATCAGGATTCCGGGATGTTCCGTCTGCGGCAGCATGATAAGGCGCAGGTCATTGTGCTGAAGACCATGTATGAAGAGATCAGCATCCTGTGGGGGCAGGAGCTGAGGTTTCGACCGAACTTTGCCGCCAACGGCGACACCGTGATGATGCCGGTGCTGTTTGCGAAGATCAGCGGCGTCAAGGACGGCAACGTGGACGATTACTGGAGCACGATCAAAACCATGATCACCCCCGACACCCTTGTGTTCAAAAAACTGCCCTGCATCCGGCCGGGCGTGACGAATCCGTTCCGCAGTCTGGCACCCTCCTTCCTGAAAAACGGGCTGCTGATGAAGGACGAGATCAAAGCCTGCCGGGAATACCGCTACTCCATGCTGCGGGAGGAAGCGCAGGAACATATCCTGTGCAATCTGCAGCGCCTCATTGATGAGCGCATCATCAAGGGGACCTATGAAAACGGCACGGAATACAACATTATCGCCACCGTCCTGAATATGGACAAAACCATCATCCGCATGATCCAGAAGTTTGATTTTACCAAATCGAACCCGAAGGTCATCATTTTTTCCATGGATGAGGATTGTATGTCTTTGGAGGATACGATTTTGTTCTCCTTCCTCAGCCTGGTGGGCTTTGATGTGGCGTTCTTTGTTCCGACCGGCTACCGGACGATCGAAGGGTTTTATAACCGCCCCGACGTGACGGTGGTGGAGCATCAGGCCGGCGAATATATGTATGACCTGACGGTGCCGGATTTCAAGAAGATCAAAGGAAAATCCGCCGAAAAAAAATCTTGGCGTGAAATATTTTTCAGAAAGGGATAAGTACTATGGGATTGGATTTTACAAAAGTCAACACTCAGGGTCAGCCGAACGCTTCCGGTCAGCCCGCCCCCGCCGCCGTTAAGGTGGGCACTCCGGAGGAGCCGGTAGTGGAATCGTATGATATCGTTGCGGACAGAAGACAGATGGAGCAGACGCTGGTCAATTCTCAGGAAGTGGATGCGCTGGTCAGCCAGATCGAAGTGGACAATATGGAAACCATCGTCACCTTCGGCTCTGAAGTGGCCGATGAGATCTCCAAGGCCTCCGATATCGTGCTCAACAGCATGAACATGAAGCAGCTCAACGAATCCAGCGAAATGCTCAAGCAGCTTGCCGCCATCATGTCCAAGTTCGATATCGAAGAGATCAAGGACGACCCCGGCTTTTTCAGCAAGCTGTTCAACAATGCCAAAAAGCAGCTTGACCGCATTATGGCCAAATACCACACGATGGGCGAAGAAGTGGACAAGATCTATGTGGAGCTTCGCAAGTACGAGGATGAGATCAAGGTCTCCAACCGGAATCTTGAAAATATGTTCGAGGCAAACGTGGCATACTACCATAAGCTGGTGAAATACATTTTAGCCGGTGAGCAGGGATGCCGGGAGCTCGAGCAGTACATCGCCAAGCGGCAGGCCGATATGGAAGCCAGCGGCGACAGTTCCATCCAGTTTGAGATCCAGTCCTGCCAGCAGGCATTGATGATGCTCGAGCAGCGCACGCAGGATCTTCGCACCGCTGAAAGCGTGGCCATGCAGTCGATCCCGATGATCAAAACCATTGAATACAGCAACATGAACCTCGTGCGGAAGATCAATTCCGCCTTCATCGTAACGCTGCCGGTCTTCAAACAGGCCCTGGCGCAGGCCATCATGCTCAAGCGGCAGCGCATTCAGGCAGAGGCGATGCAGGCTCTCGATGAGAAGACCAATGAAATGCTCATCAAGAATGCACAGAACACCGTGGAGCAGTCCAAGCTGACCGCTCGGATGGCGTCTACCAGCTCCATCAAGATCGAAACGCTGGAAACCACCTTCAAGACCATTATGTCCGGCATTCAGGAAACGCAGCAGATCCAGGAAAATGCCCACAAGCAGCGCATTGAAGACCAGAAGAAGCTGCAGGTCATCAAGGACGAATTCAACAAGACCTATCATATGCCGAATCCCCAGTAACCAACCGCTCTTCAGCGCCGGGGCGCCCCTGTTCCGGCGCAGAGATAGATGACAATTTATCATGTAGGAGGAATACACTATGCCTATCAGCTTAACAAAAGGTCAGAAAGTAGATCTGACAAAAGGAAATCCGAGCTTGAAAAAAATCATGGTCGGCCTGGGCTGGGACGTCAACCAGTTCGATACCGGCTACGATTTCGACCTCGACGCAGCCGCCTTTATGCTGGGCGCTGACGGCCGGTGCCCCACAGAAAAAGAGTTTGTTTTCTACGGCAACCTCCAGCATCCCACGCAGTGCGTGGTGCATATGGGCGATAACCTGACCGGTTCCGGCGAAGGCGATGATGAGCAGATCATGGTCGATCTGGAAAAGGTTCCGGCCAATGTGCAGCGGATCGCTTTTACCGTTACCATCTATGAGGCGGACCAGAGACGGCAGAACTTCGGCCAGGTCAGCAACGCTTTCATTCGCATTGTCGATGAATCCACCGGCGCTGAGATCATCCGCTATGATCTCGGAGAAGACTTCTCCATCGAAACCGCTGTGGTCGTCGGGGAACTGTACCGCTACAACGGCGAGTGGAAATTCAATGCGATCGGCAGCGGCTATCAGGGCGGTCTGGCGGCTCTGTGCGGCAGCTACGGCATTCAGGTAGCCTGATTGTAGCGCAGCCCTCTCCCCGCCTTCGTGAGGAGAGATCATTATATCATTCATTTACATTAAAGGAGGAACATCATTATGCCTATCAATCTTTCCAAAGGACAGAAAGTAAGCCTGACAAAAGACAACCCCGGTCTGAAGACCCTTCTGGTCGGCCTGGGCTGGGACGTGAACCGCTATGATACCGGCGGGGATTTCGACCTCGACGCAGCCGCTTTCCTGCTGAACTTTGAGGGCGTGTGCACGAACGAAAAGGATTTCGTGTTCTACGGCAACCTCAAGCACCCCTCCGGCTCCGTGCAGCACCTAGGCGACAGCCTCACCGGTGAAGGAGAAGGCGACGACGAGCAGATCACCATTGATCTTTCTCTGGTTCCCCCGGAGATCGAGCGGATCGCTTTCACGGTTACCATTTACGATGCCGACAACAGAAAGCAGAACTTCGGCCAGGTCAGCAATTCGTTCATCCGCATTGTAGACCAGTCCAGCGGCACCGAACTGATCCGCTATGACCTCGGAGAAGACTTCTCCATCGAAACCGCTGTGGTCGTCGGTGAGCTGTATAAAAACAACGGCGAATGGAAGTTCAATGCCATCGGCAACGGCTTCCAGGGCGGTCTGGCGGCTCTGTGCGGCAACTTCGGCATTAACGC